>JANWHO010000222.1 GCA_025450375.1 Chloroflexota bacterium | reverse complement strand
CATCCTCCGCGACATCTTCGCCATGGGCGCTCGCCCAATCGCCCTGATGGATTCGCTCCGCTTCGGTCTACCGGTTCCCGACCCGCACTCCCCATCTCCCATGCCGCACCTGGGCGCGACCCGTGCCGATGAACTTGACCACACCCGCCCTCAGCCAACTCGGTCCTTCCATCCGGCCACAGTCGGAGGCCCAGGAGTGTCCTTTGACGCGCGCACCCGCTTCCTGTTCCACGGAGTGGTGGCCGGGGTTGGTGGCTACGGCAACTGCATGGGCGTCCCCACGGTCGGCGGCGAGACGGTCTTCGAGCCCTGCTACAGCGGCAATCCGCTGGTCAACGTGCTCTGCCTGGGTCTGGCCGAGGAAGGAAAGCTCCTGCGCGCCCATGGAGGCGCCCCCGGTAACCTGGTGGTGCTTTTTGGCGCCGCCACGGGCCGCGACGGCATCCATGGGGCGAGCTTCGCCTCGGTAGAGTTGGATGAACGCTCCGAGGAGCGGCGCCCCGCCGTGCAGGTGGGCGACCCGTTGACCGAGAAGCTGCTGATGGAGGCATGTCTGGCGTTGCGCGATCGCGGGCTGCTGGCGGGCTTGCAGGATCTGGGGGCGGCCGGGCTGACCAGCTCCACGGTGGAGATGGCCGATAAAACGGGTTCGGGGATCTTCATTGACCTGGATCGAGTACCCCGGCGCGCGCCCGCGATGACCCCCTACGAGTTGCTGCTCAGCGAGAGTCAGGAGCGGATGCTGGCGGCGGTCGAGCCGGGCCGCTTGGCCGAGGTCGAAGCGGTGCTGGATCGCTGGGAACTGCCGCACGCGGTGATCGGGCGGATCACCGGCGATGGAGTAGTCCGCATGCTGGCGGAGGGGCGAGCCGTGGTCGAGGTGCCGGTGCGGCTGTTCACCGATGCCTGCCCCGCCTATGAACTGGTGGGGGAGGAGGACGAGGAGGTCCAGCGGGCCCGCGCGACCACTCCGGACTTGCCGGCAGAGGCCGATTGGGGCGCGGCCCTGCTTGAGGTGCTGGCCCACCCGAACATCGGCAATAAGGGAGCGATCTGGCAGCGATACGACTCCATGGTGGGGACCAACACGATGATCGGTCCCGGCGCCGACGCGGCGGTACTGCGCCTGAAGGGGCGGCGCGATGGGGTGGCGATCAGCGTGGATGGGAATAGCCGCCTCTGCTACCTCGATCCGTATCTGGGCGGGGCCCTGGCGGTGGCCGAGAGCGCCCGCAACCTGAGTTGCGTGGGGGCCCGGCCCCTGTGCGCCACCGATTGCCTGAATTTCGGCAACCCCGAGAAGCCGGGCGTGGCCTACCAACTGCGGCGGGTAGTGGCGGGGATGGCCGCCGCTTGCGAGGCCCTTGGGGTGCCGATCGTCAGCGGCAACGTAAGCCTGTATAACGAGAACCTGGGGACCGCGATTTATCCCACTCCGATCGTGGGGATGGCGGGCCGGATTGACGAGGTCGCCCACCACCTCACTCCCGGCTTCGTGGCTGGCGGCGACCTGATCTACCTGCTCGGCGGCGACGAGGTGTCGCTTGGCGGCAGTGTTCATGCCTGGATTCGGACCGGACTCCTCAGCGGCACTCCAGCCCTTCTGGATCTGGAGATGGAGCGGCGGATGCAAGAGTGCCTCCGCGCGGCGATCGCCGGCGGGCTGCTCCGGTCCGCGCACGATTGCAGCGATGGCGGGCTGGCGGTAGCGGTGAGCGAATGCGCCCTGGCCGAGGATATCGGCGCCGTGATCGAGACGCCAGATTCAGGGAACCCGAATCCCGCCGAGACGCTGTTTGGCGAGGGGCCGGCGCGCGTGGTGGTAAGCCTGGCGCCCAATGATCTGGCCGGCCTCGAAGCCCTGGCGCGGGACCATGACGTGCCCCTGCGTCGCCTGGGGGTGGTGGGAGGCGAAGAACTGGCATGGGGAAACCTCTTCGCGCTCAGCCTCACCGCGGTGCGCGCGGCCTGGGATGGGGCGCTCGTCGGCCTCACGCACTCGTAGAAGCTCGCTAAACATGGTCGCGTTTCCGATCCGGCAGGCGCGGAGGAAGGGAAGCCCGAGATGAAATACCTGCCGCGATACGACGAGGAAGACCGCCCGCGCGAGGCATGCGGGGTCTTCGGGATCTACGCGCCGAGCGAGGATGTCGCCCGCGCCACCTATTTCGGCCTCTACGCCTTGCAACATCGGGGGCAGGAAAGCGCCGGGATCGTGGTGGGCGATGGACAGATCCTCCGGGTGCAGCGTGGGATGGGGCTGGTCTCGCAGGTGTTCGACGAGGCGGCCATGCGGCAACTGCAGGGCGTTTTGGCGGTGGGGCATTGCCGTTACGCGACCACGGGCGAAAG
Source organism: Chloroflexota bacterium (assembly GCA_025450375.1). The sequence continues at coordinate 3,283 of JANWHO010000222.1, read as the reverse complement.
CAGCGTCCGCAACGCGCAACCGATGACGATCACCGCCGAGGCCGGCCCGGAGGGATCGCGGTCGGCCTTCGCTCTGGCTCACAATGGCAACCTGGTCAACGCCAGGGCCCTGGCGGCGGAACTGACGGCGGACGGGGTGGAGTTGACCGCAAGCAGCGACAGCGAGGTCATTCTCCACCTGATCGCGCACAGCGAGGGAGCCTCATGGTATGAGAGACTGGCTCAGGCGTTGCCGCGGCTAAGCGGCGCCTTCAGCCTGGTCATGGCCTCGCCCACCGCGCTCTATGCCGCGCGTGACCCCTGGGGAGTTCGTCCGCTCTGCCTGGGCCGTTTGGGCCAGGATTGGGTGGTGGCCTCGGAGTCCTGCGCCCTGGACACGGTTGGCGCTACCCTGGTGCGCGATGTCGAGCCGGGCGAGATGATCCGTATCGATCAGGATGGCCTGACCAGTATGCGCTTCGCCGAGCCGACCCGCCGCCTCTGCTCCTTCGAGTTTATCTACTTCGCGCGCCCGGACAGCATTATTGACGGACGCCGCGTCTACAGCGCCCGCGTGGCGCTGGGCCGGCAACTGGCGATCGAGCAGCCGGCCAATGCCGATCTGGTGATTCCGGTCCCCGATTCAGCGGTGGCGATGGCGGTGGGCTACGCTCAGCAATCCGGCATCCCCTATTGCGAGGGGCTGGTCAAGAACCGCTACATCGGGCGGACCTTTATCTCCCCCACCCAGAACCAACGCGATCGGGGCTGCCAGATCAAATACAATCCGCTGACCGACGAGATTGCCGGCCGGCGGCTGGTGGTGATCGAGGACTCCATCGTGCGGGGCACCACCAGTAAGCCGCTGGTAGCGATGCTCCGGCGGGCGGGCGCAACCGAGGTCCACCTGCGGATCGGCTCGCCGCCCTACCGCCATCCCTGCCATTTGGGGATGGATACCGGAAGGACAGAGGAACTGCTGGCCGCCCATCATAGCATGGAGGAGATCCGCCAATATATTGGCGCCGATTCCCTGGGCTACCTGAGTCTGGACGGCCTGGAGGCGGGGATCGATCGCCCAGCCCACCTATTCTGTCGGGCCTGCCTGGATGGCCGTCCACCCATGCCGATGGACGACTATCAGGACGCCCCCGCTCTCGTAGGCGCCGGGTGCATGCCAGCCGAGCAACTCCGGTGAGCGATCTCGATACAGAGCGGCCAGCCGAGCGGGGCGCCGGCGTGCCCCGCACCTATGCCGAGGCAGGCGTGGATATCGAGGCCGGAGAGCGCGCGGTGGCCCTGATGCGCCCCGCGATCGCGGCGACCAAGCAGGCGGGGGTGGTCTCGCGGCTGGGCGCTTTTGGGGCTGCCGTCCAGTCACCGGGAAGCCAGGAGCTATTGGTTAGCAGCGCCGATGGGGTGGGAACCAAGGTATGCCTGGTACGGACCGACGAGGAGGCGGCAGGGGTGGGCCGCGATCTGGTACATCACTGCGTCAACGATATTCTCACCTGTGGGGCCCGACCGCTTTTCTTCCTCGACTACCTGGCCTTCGCCAGGCTGGAACCCAACCGGGCCGCCTCGCTGGTGGCCGGGATGAGCGCCGCCTGCGCGGCCACCGGCTGCGCCCTGGTGGGTGGGGAGACGGCGGAGATGCCCGATGTGTACCGGGAAGGCGCCTTCGACGTGGCCGGCTTCATGGTTGGTACCGTTCGGGCCGACCGATTCCTGGATGGGAGCCGAGTGCGGGCCGGCGATGTCCTGATCGGCCTCCTCTCGGCCGGCCTCCACACCAATGGCTTTAGCCTGGCCCGCCGGCTCCTTGGCGCGCGGCTGGACGAACCATTCGGCGGCATGACCGTCCGCATGGCCCTCCTGGCCGAGCACCGCTGTTACCTCTCGGACCTGATGCCTCTGCTGGATCGGGGTATTGTGCGTGGACTGGCCCATATTACCGGCGGTGGGTTGCCGGGGAACCTGCCCCGGATGCTTCCCGACGGTCTGGCGGCCCAGATTGATCCGGAGCAGTGGCCACTGCCGCCCATTTTCGCCTTACTGGGTACCTACGGCCTGGCCAGGGATGAACTGTACCGGACCTTCAATATGGGGATTGGGATGGTGCTGGCCTGCGGCCCAGCCGACGCGGCGGCGATCCTGGCCGAGCTTCCGGCGGCCTATCGCATGGGGCAGGTGATCGAGCAGAGGGACGGGAAGCGCGTGGTGGGGCTGGCATGAAGGTGCTGATCATCGGCCAGGGAGGACGCGAGCACGCCCTGGCCTGGAAGCTGGCCCAGAGTCCCGCTGTACAGGAAATCTTCACCGCGCCCGGTAACGCGGGGACCGCCGAGATGGGGACGAACATCGATCTGCCGGTCACCGCGGCCGCCGAATTGGCGGCCTGGGCGAGCGAGGCGGCGATCGATCTGACGGTGGTGGGACCGGAAGCGGCGTTGGCGGCCGGAGTGGTCGATGCCTTTCGCGCCCGAGGATTGCGGATCTTCGGTCCCACCCGCGCGGCGGCCCGCCTGGAAACCAGCAAGGTCTGGGCCAAGGACTTCATGGTGCGGCACCACATCTCCACCGCCGCGCATCAAGCATTCGCTCAGGCGGAAGAGGCAAGCGCCTATGTCCGTTCACTGCGCCGCGAAGAATACCCCGTGGTGATCAAGATCGATGGTCTGGCCTCCGGCAAGGGGGTGACGATCGCCGAGGACGAGCGGTCTGCGCTCGACGCGGTACGGACTGCCCTGGGCGATCCGGGGCCGGCTCGGATCGTAATCGAACAGTTCCTCCGCGGCTTCGAGGTCTCCTTCCTGGCGATCAGTGATGGCCAGACGGCGCGGCCCCTGGCCCGCGCGCACGACTATAAGCGGGCCGAGGAGGGAGACCAAGGGCCGATGACTGGAGGGATGGGCGCCTACTCCCCGCTCGGGATTGAAGACCGCCTGACCGAGCAGGTGATGGCCACGGTGATCGAGCCGGCCATCCGAGGGATGGCCGCCGAGGGAAACCCGTATGAAGGAATCCTCTACGCCGGCTTGATCCTGACTGCCGAGGGGCCGCGGGTGCTGGAGTTCAACGCCCGCTTCGGCGACCCGGAAACGCAGGTGATCCTCCCCCGCTGGGAGGATGATCTGTACCGGGTACTGGTCGCGGCGACCGAGGGAACGCTGGCCGAACTGCCGCCCTTCCGCTGGGACGATGCCCACACCTGCGGGGTGGTACTCGCCTCGGCCGGCTACCCCTCCGAGCCGATCACCGGACTACCCATCCATGGTCTGGACCAGCAGGATCCCGACACACT
>JANWHO010000221.1 GCA_025450375.1 Chloroflexota bacterium | reverse complement strand
CGGTGATCGCCCGCTATTTCGGCGAGGAGGTGACAGGAGCGAACGGGGCGGGCTGCGGACGTTGCGATCGCTGCGTACCGGAGGGCCGGCGCACGGTCGAACCGGTGGCGGCCGATCCGGGGCCGCGCTTGCATTGGGATGGGCCCGACCTCACCCCCAGCCAGGCGATTCTCACCCTGGTGGCGACCCTCCCCTACGCCGCTGGGAGAAGCGGCCTGGCCAATATCCTCCATGGCGCCGCCACGACGCCGATCGGTCCCGATCGCTGCGCCTTGCACGGTTATCTGCGCCGGATGCCAGTCAAGGCAATCATCGCCGAAATCGATGTATTGCTCCAGAAAGGGCTGCTGGCCCAGGCTCGGGCCCAGAAGTACCCCACGGTATCGCTGACCGAGCGTGGGCGCGCGGATCTGGGATAACTCTCGTTTCCTGGCGAGCGGGCGACAACCGCGGTACCTTCCCAGTAGTGGTGCGCGGGCCGCCGAAACGGCGCCGGCACGAAAGGAGCATCCGATGAGTATCGCGGAGATTATAGAGACCATGACCTATGGGCCAGCGCCTGAAGCCGCCGCGCCCGCCCAGGCGTGGCTCGCCCGACACGACGGGCGCTTTGACTTGTTCATCAATAGCCGCTGGGCGGCCCCACGGGACGGCGTCTACTTTGAGAGTGTGAATCCCGGTAACGGAAAACAGTTGGCGACCATCGCGCAGGCGGGCCCCGCCGACGTGGATGCCGCTGTCCAGGCCGCCGCCGCCGCCCAGCCCGCCTGGGCCGCGTTGCCCGGTCACGCGCGGGCCCGCTACCTCTATGCCCTCGCCCGCCACGTGCAAAAACAGAGTAGGTTGCTGGCGGTCCTGGAAACCCTGGACAATGGGAAGCCAATTCGCGAGACGCGCGACCTGGACATTCCCCTGGTGGCCCGGCATTTCGCCTATCATGCTGGCTGGGCCCAGTTGATGAGCCGTGAACTGTCCGGCTACGAGGCGGTGGGGGTGGTGGGGCAGATTATTCCCTGGAACTTCCCCCTGCTAATGCTGGCCTGGAAGATCGCACCCGCCCTGGCCATGGGGAACACGGTGGTGCTGAAGCCGGCCGAGTTCACCTCGCTGACCGCGCTCGCCTTCGCCGAGTTGGTCCAGCAGGCGGGGCTGCCGCCGGGAGTGGTGAACATCATCACTGGAGATGGGCGGACGGGCGAGTGGTTGGTGGCCCATCCAGGGATCCAGAAGATCGCCTTTACCGGTTCGACCGAGGTTGGCCGCCAGATCCGGAAGGCGACGGCGGGGACGGGGAAGCGGCTGTCGCTGGAACTTGGGGGGAAGTCGCCCTTTCTCGTGTTCGACGACGCCGATCTGGACAGCGCGGTCGAGGGAGTGGTTGACGCGATTTGGTTCAACCAGGGCCAGGTGTGCTGCGCCGGTTCCCGCCTACTGGTGCAGGAGAATGTAGCCGACGATTTTCTGGCCCGGATCAGAGCCCGGATGGAGCGCCTGCGGGTGGGCGATCCGCTGGATAAGGCAATCGATATCGGAGCGATCGTGGCCCCGGTGCAACTGGCGCGGATCCGGGCGTTGGTGGAACAAGGAGTGAATGAGGGCTCGACCCTCTGGCAGCCTTCCTGGGCCTGCCCGACCGAGGGCCTGTTCTACCCGCCCACCCTATTCACGAACGTGGCCCCCGCCGCCACGATTGCCCAGGTGGAGATTTTCGGCCCGGTTCTGGTCAGCATGACTTTCCGCTCCCCAACCGAGGCCGTGATGCTGGCCAATAACACGCCCTATGGATTGGCGGCCAGCGTATGGAGTGAGAATATCAATCTGGCTCTTGACGTGGCGCCGAAGCTCAAGGCGGGGACCGTGTGGATCAACAGCACCAACCTATTTGACGCGGCCAGCGGCTTTGGCGGCTATCGCGAAAGCGGATATGGGCGAGAGGGCGGGAAGGAAGGGCTGTACGAGTACGTCAAGCGTGCGGCACCACGGGGGAGGAAGCCCGCCCTGAAGACGGCGCGCCTTCACGAGCAGGCGGGCGCTATCTCGGCCCACGCAGCGAACGGGCTCCCGACCCTGGATCGGACCGCGAAGCTGTTTATCGGCGGCAAGCAAGCCCGGCCGGACTCCGGTTATAGTCTGCTGGTTCGCGATCCCGAGGGCACCGCGCTCGGCGAAGTGGGCGAGGGGAACCGGAAGGACATTCGGAATGCCGTGGAGGCGGCCCACGCGGCCGGCGGGTGGGCAGGGACGACCGGCTACAATCGGGCCCAGATCCTCTATTATCTGGCGGAGAACCTCTCGGCTCGGGCAGCGGAGTTCGCCCAGCGGATTGCCGGCCTAACCGGTTCCGAGTCGGCGGTGGAAGAGGTCTCGCTGGCCATCGAGCGCCTGTTTACCTACGGCGCCTGGGCCGATAAGTACGATGGGCGGGTGGCCCGCACGCCGCTCCGCGGACTGACCATCGCCATGCCGGAACCACTCGGGGTGATCGGGATCCTCTGTCCGGACGAAGCCCCACTGCTCGGTTTTATCTCTCTGCTGGCCCCCGCGATCGCCATGGGGAATACCGTGGTGATTGTCCCCTCCGAGCCGCATCCGCTCGCCGCCACTGATTTCTATCAGGTGCTGGAGACCTCGGATGTACCGGCTGGGGTGGTGAATATCGTCACCGGGAACCGCGATGGTCTGGCGGCAGTGTTAGCGGCGCACGATGACGTTGCCTCGGTCTGGTACTTTGGTCCTCGCGCGGGAGCGGCGGCGGTGGAGTCGGCGTCGATCGGCAATCTCAAACGCACGTGGTGCGCGGGTGAGCGGCCCGTCGACTGGTTTGATCGCGGCGAAGGCGAAGGCGAGGAGTACCTGCGCGAGGCGACGCAAGTAAAAAATATCTGGGCCCCTTACGGCGAGTGATCGGCGAACGAGCGGAGCCCACCTCCGCGGTGCCAAGGTCCGCCGAAGGAGATCCGGCGGGCTCCGCGGCAGCCGCCCGGAATCGGGCAGGTTTGTAGGTCGGAGAACCCACGAGAGGCTGCGTACGCCGTATCATGATGAGAGGATCCTTCATCAAGGGAGAGGGCAGGTACATGAGCGCACGCACGATGCCCGTTATGCTGCCTGACGACACCGAGGAGGATTTGGTGAGGGCGGAAAGGAAATAGCCTATGCGCGTTATACATCGTCTGGTCGGCGGCCTGGCCTTGGCGGCCTTGCTGCTCGCCGGGAATATCCCTCACGGGAGTGTAAGGGCCAGCCATGCGGCCGTGCTCTCGGGCCCGATGCGAGGGGGGACGGCGATTGACGGATTGTACGAGGAGCCGACCTCGTTGCTGCCCAATACCGGCTTCATTGCCTTTTCGATCATGGTCCAGGAGACTCTCTTCTCGCCGCTGTTCTATTCCGACGCCGCCGGCGCGTTGCATCCCGGCCTGGCGGCCGAGATTCCCACGGTCGGGAATGGGGGGATCAGCCGCGACGGCCTGACCTACGTGTTTCATCTCCGTCCCGGCCTGAAATGGTCCGATGGGCAGCCGCTGGACGCCCGCGATGTCGATTACTCCTGGCGCTTGTGGACCAACAAGGACGCGGTGGTGAACAGCACCACCGGCTTCGACCACATCAAGAGCGCCCAGGTCTCAGGGGACCACCTGAGCATCACCTTCCACTTAACCTCTCCGTACGCGCCGTTCGTGGGAGTGTGGACCGATCAAGTGATGCCGGTACCCCAGCATGTGCTTGGCTCCCTGACCGCCAAGCAGATCAACACCAGCAAGTTCGTGTTCGCGCCCACGGTCAGCAGTGGTCCCTTTGAGATCAGTTCCCGGAAGTCGGGCCAGAATATCGTGGAGACGCGGAACCCTCATTTCTACATGCCGGGCAAGCCGTACCTTGACCGGCTGATCTTCAGGATCATTCCTGACGAGACGGCGCTCACCGATGCCCTGGCGGCCCACGAAATCGATGCCGCCTGGTTCCTGGATATCTCGCAATTCAGCACCCTGAATCACATCTCCGGCTACACCTTCATCACGCCGGCGGCGCCGAATTTCGAGCAGGGACTCTTGAATCTGAAGAACCCTATTCTTCAGGATGTACGGGTTCGCCAGGCGCTCGAGTATGGGCTGGACCGGCAAACCATGGTCAAGAGTGTCTGGCATAACCGGGCGGCTCTGGGAGCGTCGGACGAGACGTCCGCCGCCTTCTCCTATGACCCTTCAGTCAAGCCGTACCCGTTCAATCCCACCAAGGCGGCTCAACTGCTCGACGCGGCCGGCTGGAAGCTGGGCGCGGGCGGGCTGCGGCATAAGAACGGGAAGACCCTGACCCTTCGGTGGAGCACCACGGCGCGCAGCACCTTCCGCGCCCAGGATGAACTGATCGCCCTGACCGACTATCAGAATCTGGGCATCGATCTACGCATCGTCAACTACGATGGCTCCAGCTACTTTGGCAGCGTGTTGCCGGGCGGAAACTTCGATATCGGCGAGTGGGAGAACGGGCTCGTCTACGATCCCGATACAACCGCTGCCTCCTTCTTCGACGGCAATGCCTTCCCGCCCAAGGGCAGCAACTGGGGCTACTACAATAACCCGGAGTACAACCGGCTGATCGCGGCCGAGGAGGCGACCACGAACGTCGCGGCCCGTAAGGCAATATTCGCGAAAATGCAGGCGATCATGAATCGTGACCTGCCGGCGCTCTGGCTCTACAATCCGCCTACCCCAGCCGAGTACAGCAACAAGCTGCACAACTATGCCCCCGCTCCCTTCGCCTACGAGACCTGGAACACCTGGGAGTGGTGGAAGAGTTGACTCCTATCGAATGAGGAAGGGGGAGACCTGGCCGCGGCCAGGTCTCCCCCTTCCTCATTCGATAGGAGTCAACTCTTCCACCACTCCCAGGTGTTCCAGGTCTCGTAGGCGAAGGGAGCGGGGGCATAGTTGTGCAGCTTGTTGCTGTACTCGGCTGGGGTAGGCGGATTGTAGAGCCAGAGCGCCGGCAGGTCACGATTCATGATCGCCTGCATTTTCGCGAATATTGCCTTACGGGCCGCGACGTTCGTGGTCGCCTCCTCGGCCGCGATCAGCCGGTTGTACTCCGGGTTATTGTAGTAGCCCCAGTTGCTGCCCTTGGGCGGGAAGGCATTGCCGTCGAAGAAGGAGGCAGCGGTTGTATCGGGATCGTAGACGAGCCCGTTCTCCCACTCGCCGATATCGAAGTTTCCGCCCGGCAACACGCTGCCAAAGTAGCTGGAGCCATCGTAGTTGACGATGCGTAGATCGATGCCCAGATTCTGATAGTCGGTCAGGGCGATCAGTTCATCCTGGGCGCGGAAGGTGCTGCGCGCCGTGGTGCTCCACCGAAGGGTCAGGGTCTTCCCGTTCTTATGCCGCAGCCCGCCCGCGCCCAGCTTCCAGCCGGCCGCGTCGAGCAGTTGAGCCGCCTTGGTGGGATTGAACGGGTACGGCTTGACTGAAGGGTCATAGGAGAAGGCGGCGGACGTCTCGTCCGACGCTCCCAGAGCCGCCCGGTTATGCCAGACACTCTTGACCATGGTTTGCCGGTCCAGCCCATACTCGAGCGCCTGGCGAACCCGTACATCCTGAAGAATAGGGTTCTTCAGATTCAAGAGTCCCTGCTCGAAATTCGGCGCCGCCGGCGTGATGAAGGTGTAGCCGGAGATGTGATTCAGGGTGCTGAATTGCGAGATATCCAGGAACCAGGCGGCATCGATTTCGTGGGCCGCCAGGGCATCGGTGAGCGCCGTCTCGTCAGGAATGATCCTGAAGATCAGCCGGTCAAGGTACGGCTTGCCCGGCATGTAGAAATGAGGGTTCCGCGTCTCCACGATATTCTGGCCCGACTTCCGGGAACTGATCTCAAAGGGACCACTGCTGACCGTGGGCGCGAACACGAACTTGCTGGTGTTGATCTGCTTGGCGGTCAGGGAGCCAAGCACATGCTGGGGTACCGGCATCACTTGATCGGTCCACACTCCCACGAACGGCGCGTACGGAGAGGTTAAGTGGAAGGTGATGCTCAGGTGGTCCCCTGAGACCTGGGCGCTCTTGATGTGGTCGAAGCCGGTGGTGCTGTTCACCACCGCGTCCTTGTTGGTCCACAAGCGCCAGGAGTAATCGACATCGCGGGCGTCCAGCGGCTGCCCATCGGACCATTTCAGGCCGGGACGGAGATGAAACACGTAGGTCAGGCCGTCGCGGCTGATCCCCCCATTCCCGACCGTGGGAATCTCGGCCGCCAGGCCGGGATGCAACGCGCCGGCGGCGTCGGAATAGAACAGCGGCGAGAAGAGAGTCTCCTGGACCATGATCGAAAAGGCAATGAAGCCGGTATTGGGCAGCAACGAGGTCGGCTCCTCGTACAATCCGTCAATCGCCGTCCCCCCTCGCATCGGGCCCGAGAGCACGGCCGCATGGCTGGCCCTTACACTCCCGTGAGGGATATTCCCGGCGAGCAGCAAGGCCGCCAAGGCCAGGCCGCCGACCAGACGATGTATAACGCGCATAGGCTATTTCCTTTCCGCCCTCACCAAATCCTCCTCGGTGTCGTCAGGCAGCATAACGGGCATCGTGCGTGCGCTCATGTACCTGCCCTCTCCCTTGATGAAGGATCCTCTCATCATGATACGGCGTACGCAGCCTCTCGTGGGTTCTCCGACCTACAAACCTGCCCGATTCCGGGCGGCTGCCGCGGAGCCCGCCGGATCTCCTTCGGCGGACCTTGGCACCGCGGAGGTGGGCTCCGCTCGTTCGCCGATCACTCGCCGTAAGGGGCCCAGATATTTTTTACTTGCGTCGCCTCGCGCAGGTACTCCTCGCCTTCGCCTTCGCCGCGATCAAACCAGTCGACGGGCCGCTCACCCGCGCACCACGTGCGTTTGAGATTGCCGATCGACGCCGACTCCACCGCCGCCGCTCCCGCGCGAGGACCAAAGTACCAGACCGAGGCAACGTCATCGTGCGCCGCTAACACTGCCGCCAGACCATCGCGGTTCCCGGTGACGATATTCACCACCCCAGCCGGTACATCCGAGGTCTCCAGCACCTGATAGAAATCAGTGGCGGCGAGCGGATGCGGCTCGGAGGGGACAATCACCACGGTATTCCCCATGGCGATCGCGGGGGCCAGCAGAGAGATAAAACCGAGCAGTGGGGCTTCGTCCGGACAGAGGATCCCGATCACCCCGAGTGGTTCCGGCATGGCGATGGTCAGTCCGCGGAGCGGCGTGCGGGCCACCCGCCCATCGTACTTATCGGCCCAGGCGCCGTAGGTAAACAGGCGCTCGATGGCCAGCGAGACCTCTTCCACCGCCGACTCGGAACCGGTTAGGCCGGCAATCCGCTGGGCGAACTCCGCTGCCCGAGCCGAGAGGTTCTCCGCCAGATAATAGAGGATCTGGGCCCGATTGTAGCCGGTCGTCCCTGCCCACCCGCCGGCCGCGTGGGCCGCCTCCACGGCATTCCGAATGTCCTTCCGGTTCCCCTCGCCCACTTCGCCGAGCGCGGTGCCCTCGGGATCGCGAACCAGCAGACTATAACCGGAGTCCGGCCGGGCTTGCTTGCCGCCGATAAACAGCTTCGCGGTCCGATCCAGGGTCGGGAGCCCGTTCGCTGCGTGGGCCGAGATAGCGCCCGCCTGCTCGTGAAGGCGCGCCGTCTTCAGGGCGGGCTTCCTCCCCCGTGGTGCCGCACGCTTGACGTACTCGTACAGCCCTTCCTTCCCGCCCTCTCGCCCATATCCGCTTTCGCGATAGCCGCCAAAGCCGCTGGCCGCGTCAAATAGGTTGGTGCTGTTGATCCACACGGTCCCCGCCTTGAGCTTCGGCGCCACGTCAAGAGCCAGATTGATATTCTCACTCCATACGCTGGCCGCCAATCCATAGGGCGTGTTATTGGCCAGCATCACGGCCTCGGTTGGGGAGCGGAAAGTCATGCTGACCAGAACCGGGCCGAAAATCTCCACCTGGGCAATCGTGGCGGCGGGGGCCACGTTCGTGAATAGGGTGGGCGGGTAGAACAGGCCCTCGGTCGGGCAGGCCCAGGAAGGCTGCCAGAGGGTCGAGCCCTCATTCACTCCTTGTTCCACCAACGCCCGGATCCGCGCCAGTTGCACCGGGGCCACGATCGCTCCGATATCGATTGCCTTATCCAGCGGATCGCCCACCCGCAGGCGCTCCATCCGGGCTCTGATCCGGGCCAGAAAATCGTCGGCTACATTCTCCTGCACCAGTAGGCGGGAACCGGCGCAGCACACCTGGCCCTGGTTGAACCAAATCGCGTCAACCACTCCCTCGACCGCGCTGTCCAGATCGGCGTCGTCGAACACGAGAAAGGGCGACTTCCCCCCAAGTTCCAGCGACAGCCGCTTCCCCGTCCCCGCCGTCGCCTTCCGGATCTGGCGGCCAACCTCGGTCGAACCGGTAAAGGCGATCTTCTGGATCCCTGGATGGGCCACCAACCACTCGCCCGTCCGCCCATCTCCAGTGATGATGTTCACCACTCCCGGCGGCAGCCCCGCCTGCTGGACCAACTCGGCGAAGGCGAGCGCGGTCAGCGAGGTGAACTCGGCCGGCTTCAGCACCACCGTGTTCCCCATGGCCAGGGCGGGTGCGATCTTCCAGGCCAGCATTAGCAGGGGGAAGTTCCAGGGAATAATCTGCCCCACCACCCCCACCGCCTCGTAGCCGGACAGTTCACGGCTCATCAACTGGGCCCAGCCAGCATGATAGGCGAAATGCCGGGCCACCAGGGGAATGTCCAGGTCGCGCGTCTCGCGAATTGGCTTCCCATTGTCCAGGGTTTCCAGGACCGCCAGCAACCTACTCTGTTTTTGCACGTGGCGGGCGAGGGCATAGAGGTAGCGGGCCCGCGCGTGACCGGGCAACGCGGCCCAGGCGGGCTGGGCGGCGGCGGCGGCCTGGACAGCGGCATCCACGTCGGCGGGGCCCGCCTGCGCGATGGTCGCCAACTGTTTTCCGTTACCGGGATTCACACTCTCAAAGTAGACGCCGTCCCGTGGGGCCGCCCAGCGGCTATTGATGAACAAGTCAAAGCGCCCGTCGTGTCGGGCGAGCCACGCCTGGGCGGGCGCGGCGGCTTCAGGCGCTGGCCCATAGGTCATGGTCTCTATAATCTCCGCGATACTCATCGGATGCTCCTTTCGTGCCGGCGCCGTTTCGGCGGCCCGCGCACCACTACTGGGAAGGTACCGCGGTTGTCGCCCGCTCGCCAGGAAACGAGAGTTATCCCAGATCCGCGCGCCCACGCTCGGTCAGCGATACCGTGGGGTACTTCTGGGCCCGAGCCTGGGCCAGCAGCCCTTTCTGGAGCAATACATCGATTTCGGCGATGATTGCCTTGACTGGCATCCGGCGCAGATAACCGTGCAAGGCGCAGCGATCGGGACCGATCGGCGTCGTGGCGGCGCCATGGAGGATATTGGCCAGGCCGCTTCTCCCAGCGGCGTAGGGGAGGGTCGCCACCAGGGTGAGAATCGCCTGGCTGGGGGTGAGGTCGGGCCCATCCCAATGCAAGCGCGGCCCCGGATCGGCCGCCACCGGTTCGACCGTGCGCCGGCCCTCCGGTACGCAGCGATCGCAACGTCCGCAGCCCGCCCCGTTCGCTCCTGTCACCTCCTCGCCGAAATAGCGGGCGATCACCG
>JANWHO010000220.1 GCA_025450375.1 Chloroflexota bacterium | reverse complement strand
ATGCGCTCGCAAAACAGCCCATCCTTCTCGGGCTTCAGCGTGCGATAGTTGATCGTTTCGGGCTTGGTAACCTCGCCATACGACCAACTCTTAATCTGCTCGGGCGAGGCAAGGCTAATCCGGATGGCGTTGAAATCGTTGACTTCCAGCATGGTTCCCCCTCTTTGGGCTGAGGGCTAAACATCGACGGCGGCGCCACCGCGCGGGGCGCGCGGTGGCGAGGCGGGAAACGGGTGATGGCGCGGCGGCGGGGCTCCCTCCCGGCCGTAAGACGGGTAGGAGCCCTGCCGCCGCGATGGGGCTTAAGGTTTACCGGGGCCCAGCAGGTCGGTCTCGGCGGTGAAGGGGCGGCTCAGTTCGCTAAAATCAGCATCGCTGAGCCCAAGGTCGTCCTGGGCATCTTGAGAGAACTCTATCTTCTCCTCGTCGTCGTTGAGCACTTCCACGGCCAGGCCAAGGCTCTGCAATTCCTTGACCAGCACCTTGAAGGACTCCGGGACTCCCGGCTCCATGATTTGCTCGCCCTTGACAATCGATTCGTAGGTCTTCACCCGGCCAATGACGTCGTCGGACTTTACCGTAAGCAATTCCTGCAAAATGTGCGCGGCGCCATACGCTTCCAGCGCCCACACCTCCATTTCGCCGAAGCGTTGTCCACCAAACTGGGCCTTGCCGCCCAGCGGTTGCTGGGTGACCAGGGAGTACGGACCCGTGGAACGGGCGTGAATCTTGTCCTCCACCAAGTGAGCCAACTTCATCATGTAGATATAGCCTACGGTGATCGGCTGGTCGAACGCCTCGCCGCTCCGCCCATCATACAGAGTCACCTTCCCATCCTCGGGTAACCCCGCGCGCTTGAGCATGTCACGAATCTGCTCCTCGGTCGCTCCCTCGAAAACCGGGGAAGCCACGGTCATCCCTAGAACCTTGGCGGCCCATCCGAGATGGGTTTCCAGAATCTGGCCTATATTCATCCGGCTCGGCACGCCAAGCGGATTGAGGATGATGTCGATCGGCGTCCCATCGGGGAGGAACGGCATATCCTCGATGGGCACGATGCGAGAGATGACGCCCTTATTCCCGTGGCGGCCCGCCATCTTATCACCCTCGGAGATTTTCCGCTTCTGGGCGATACTGACCCGGACCAATTGGTTGACCCCAGGCGGCAATTCGGCGCCGCTATCCCGCTTGAAGACTTTTACCTCGACCACCTTGCCGCGCTCGCCTTGCGGGACGCGCAACGAGGTGTCCTTGACCTCTCGGGCTTTCTCGCCGAAGATAGCCCGGAGCAACCGCTCCTCGGCGGTCAGTTCCGTCTCTCCCTTGGGAGTGATCTTTCCGACCAAAATATCCATCGGGCCCACCTCGGCCCCGACCCGGACAATGCCTCGCTCGTCGAGATCCTTGAGACCCTCCTCGCCCACGTTAGGAATGTCGCGGGTGATCTCCTCCTGGCCCAGCTTGGTATCGCGAGCATCGACCTCGTGCTTCTCCATGTGGATCGAGGTGAAGACGTCCTCGACCACCATGCGGTCACTCATGATGATCGCGTCTTCGTAGTTGCCGCCTTCCCAGGCCATGAAGGCCACTAGCACGTTCTGGCCCAGGGCCAGTTCGCCCCGGTCGGTCGAGGAGCTATCGGCCAGCACATCCCCCTTCCGCACGGTCTGTCCCCGAATGACGCTCGGGCGCTGGTTGATACAGGTACCCTGATTGGAGCGCGCGAACTTGCGCAGGTCGTAGACCATGTCCTCGCCGTCATCGCCTCGAACCGCGATCTGCCGTCCGGTGGCGCTCACCACCATGCCCTCGCTCTCCGAAACGACCACCTGGCCGGAATCGCGGGCCGATTGCCATTCCATACCGGTGCCGACAATCGGGGCCTGGGGACGGATCAGGGCAACCGCCTGGCGCTGCATGTTCGAGCCCATCAAGGCTCGGTTCGCGTCGTCATGCTCCAGGAAGGGAATCATGGCCGTGGCCACCGAGACAATCTGTCGGGGCGAAACGTCCATGAAATCGACGTTTCGCGCGATTTCCTCCACGAACTTGTCACCATGCCGGGCCGTGATCCGTTCGGACACGAAGTGGCCGTCAGGGGTGAGCGGCACGTTGGCCTGAGCCACCACGTACTGCTCCTCCTCGTCGGCGGTCAGGTACAGAACATCCTCGCTGACCATCGGCTTGATCCGCACCTGGCGCGCGGGGGCCGCCCGCAGTACGGCGAGGGCCGCCGCGCTGGGCTTCTCACCCTTTTCCACCAGTACCTCGCCGGTAGCGAGATCAACCACCGGCTCGTCCACGATTTCGCGGGCCAAAACCTCGTCGTGCGTGCTGACCAGCTTGATCACTTTCCGATACGGCGTCTCCATGAAGCCGTAGGCATTCGGCATCGAGTAGGTGGCAAGGGAGCCGATCAGCCCGATGTTCGGTCCTTCTGGCGTCTCGATTGGACACACCCGACCATAGTGAGAGGGATGGACGTCGCGGACGTCGAATCCGGCCCGATCGCGGCTCAAGCCGCCGGGGCCCAGGGCGCTCAGCCGGCGCTTATGGGTCAGTTCCGCCAGGGGATTGGTCTGATCCATGAACTGGCTCAACTGGCTGCCGCCGAAGAACTCCTTCACCGCCGCCACGACGGGTCGAATGTTGATCAGGGCGCTGGGAGTTGTATTGGTCGCGTCCTGGATCGTCATCCGCTCCTTGACTACCCGCTCCATGCGCAGGAGGCCGATGCGGAACTGGTTCTGCAGAAGTTCCCCCACCGCGCGCACTCGGCGGTTTCCCAGGTGATCGATGTCATCCGCGCGCACCGGGCCGGTCGGGCTGTCAACCGAGTTGTTCAGCTCGATCAGGCGCCGTACGATCAAGGCGAGATCTTCCTTGGTCAGCGTACGCTGAGTATTCTCCATCGGTTCGCCCAGGCGTTTGTTCAGCTTGTAGCGGCCAACCCGGCCCAGGTCGTACCGGCGCGGATTGAAGAAAAGCTGCTGAATCAGCGAGGCGGCATTGTCCCTGGTGGGGGGATCGCCGGGCCGCAGCTTCTTATACATCTCAATCAGGGCGCCTTCCTCGGTCGTCGTGCTGTCCTTGGAAAGCGTGTCCTTGATATAGTGACGGTCGGGGCTGACGTCCACCTCCTCGAAGAGGGTTTCCAACTCCGCCCCATAGCCAATGGCGCGAAGCAGGGTGGTCACGGGAATCTTCCGCTTCCGATCCACCTTGACGGTCAGCAAATTCTTATTGCTGGTCTCGAACTCCAGCCAGGCCCCTCGATTGGGAATGACCTTCGCCATATAAAGTGGACGGCCCGAGCTGGGATCGATGTCACGGGTAAAGTAGACTCCGGGCGAGCGCACGAGCTGGCTTACCACGACGCGCTCGGAGCCATTAATAATAAAGGTGCCTTGCGGGGTCATGAGAGGGAAGTCGCCCATGAAGATCGTCTTCTCGATGATCTCGCCGGTCTCCCGCACATGAAGGGTCGCCCGCACGTTCAGCGGTGCCGCATAGGTCAGATCGAGATCGCGACACTGAGCGGCGGTATACTTGGGTTTGCCGAACGGCTCGTCCGGCACGGAGAACTGCAGTTCCATCTTCTGGGAGTAATCCTGAATCGGATTAATCTCCTCGAAGAGCTCTCTGAGGCCCTCAGTCTGGAACCAGTGGAAGGAGCGCAGCTGCACCTGAATGAGGTTGGGCATCGGGAGCGTCTCCCGGGTACGCGCAAAGGTGTGCCGGCTGTTCCGTTGGGGCTCGGAGACCGCGAGTGCCATAAGGCTGTCCTCTCCTTCACTCGAGGAACGTGGATGGTTGGTAGCTACCGTGCCAAGGGGCAGGATGAACCCTCCCTTGCAACCCGGCAACACAAAAGTATACCATCCCCACGACCCAGGTGCAAGGGTCTGATAAATTTTCCGTTTTGTGGTCCGATGGTCCGACCACGACATTGGCGATGCGTCCGGCGCGTGATACACTCCGTGCGCGTGGATTAGGGGTAGATACGATACAATGAAGGCTACCGATGATCCGCAAGGCCAGCTTAGAGGCCAACTTATCCGGGCCATGACCTTCTCCGTGGCGGTTGGGCTGGAATTGGCATGTGTTCTGCTGGTGTGCGCGCTGGTCGGGCATTATCTTGACACCAGATTTCACAGTTCTCCCTGGGGGTTGCTGGTGGGCATTCTCTTTGGAGTAGTTGGGGGCGGAGTGACCGCGTACCGGATGGCCCTACGAGTCCTGGGCGACCCGCCGCCCGATCGGAAGGGCTCATGATCAGGAGATGGGCGGTAATCAGCGTCAGGGATGCCGAGGGAAACGCCCCGCCTCCTTTGCGCGATCTTGATGCAGCCTTTATATTTGCATCACATGGGTACCCTATACTATTCGGGAAGCGGCCGTTGAGCGGACCCTATCGCCTGCATACACGACCGAATTGGAGACTCCCCGTGGCGGCATGCGCGCCCGTACGACGTGTACTCGACAGTGAGGCCGCTGGGCCGGTTCAGCCGACGGGCTGCCCATGCCCATAAAGCCGCTTGTCCGCCAAATCGCCCTATTTGCCGCCGCTATCGGCCTTCCCGTGGCGGGATTGCTGCTCCTGTTTGGATACCAGCAGGCAGCGATGGGTCTCCTCCTCGGGATCATCGTTGGCACGGTCAATCAGGCGATGATCGCCTTCCGTGTCGCCAGAATCGGCCAGCTTGGAGGGCGGCGGCGGACTATTCTGTTCATCCAGACCGGCACGGCGCTCCGCTACGTCATGATCGGCGCCGCCGCGGCGATAGTGTTGCGGCAACCTGCTAACTTTGATTTTTTGAGCCTGGTGCTCGGCATCGTGCTGACCATGGTGGTTGGGGCGGTTGCCGGCATACGCATGGTACTGCGCTGACGATTGACGAAAGGGTAGTTCGTGTCAAGTATGGTGATTCCCATCCCGTTCCTGGGTGACATCGCGGGCGAGATTGGAAAGCATTGGTCATTGGGCCCCAATCCGGCGCCAGGCGCCTTGGTGGCCGGCATTCTTCACCTCGACACCCTGATCAGTACGCTGGTGATCATGGCTATCTTGATAGGAGTCGCCGCTTTTTTGCGCCCACGAATCACCAGTGGGGTCCCGGGCGGGCTGCAAAATATGATCGAGACCATGCTGGAGTTCGTGATCAATACCGCGACCGACCTGATTGGTGAGGCCAGGACGCGGATCATCGCACCATTGGCGGTCTCGCTTGGTCTGTTTATCCTGCTTAGCAATTGGCTGGGACTCTTGCCCACCGGCGGGCGGTTGAAGTCGCCCACCGCCGATATGAACACCACTTTCGCCCTGGCGATCATGGTGGTTCTCTACGTACACTACAGTTCGATCAAGGCCCGAGGGCCCGGAAAATACCTCAAAAGCTGGCTCAATCCGCTGACCATTATCGAGGAGTTGCCCAAGCCGGTCACCCTTGCCCTCCGGTTGTTCGGCAACATCGCCGCGGGCGAAATTCTCCTGGTACTCCTGGGGAATCTCCCAGCCGTCCTGGTGACCTCACCCATTCCCACCGTTATCTGGGTCGCCTTTAGCCTCTTTATCGGCGGCGTGCAGGCGTTCGTTTTTGTCATGCTTACCATTGCCTACTATGGCATCGGTACGGAAATCGCGGGTCACTAACTCACCGGGAATGCCGGCAAGCGAAGAAAGTAGGTGATGACCACCCGAGACGAACACTCTGGACCCACGTTCATGCCGTCCCCTGAAATGGGCGGCGGGCGCGAGCCCCCCGAGTTCGCCTGACTACCTGGTGGGAGTACATACTCCCGGTTGATAAGCGACCCCCCTACGAAAGTGAGAGACCAATGACCACTCTGCCCCTTTTGGCGGCCTCGACGGTCGCGGGAACCGACATTATCAAAGCAGCCGCCCTCCTCGGCGGCGGTCTGGCGCTGGCCGGGATGGCCGTGGGCGCCGGCATCGGCGACGCCCTGGTGTCCGGTCGGACCATTGAGGGCGTCGCCAGACAGCCCGAGGCCCGCGGCACTCTCCTCGGCCTCACCTTCCTATTCATCGGTTTGGTCGACTCGTTCCCGGTCATCGGCTTGGTGCTGGCTCTGTTCATCATCTTCACCAAGAGCTAGATGGTGTGTAACGCATGGAGTTGTCTATGCACGGCTCAGTGATCGCGTCGCAAGATCTGGTGAGCCTGGACTGGAGCCTGGTGGCGGAAGCCATCGCGTTCCTGATTTTGCTCTATATTCTGACCCGTCTCCTCTATACCCCGCTGACCACGGCCATGACGGCTCGGGCCGAGCGCATCCGCTCTGGTCTCTCCGCCGCCGAGGAGGCGGCCAAGGCGGCTCAGGAAGCCCAGGCCCGGACCGAGGTCCAACTGGAGGAGGCGCGGACCCAGGCGCAGGAAATTATGCGCCAGGCGGTCACCACCGCCAATTCGCTGCGGGAACAGATGGTGGCCGAGGCCAGAACCGAGGCGCAACGAGTCATCGATCGCGGGAAGGCTGAGATCGAACGTGAACGGCAAGCCACCATCGACGAGCTTCGTCGCCTGGTGGCGGGGGTAGCGCTCGAGGCGGCGACGCGGGTGGTGGAACGTTCGCTGGATTCGGCGGACAATCGGCGCCTGGTGGATGAGGCTATCGCCCAATCCTCCGCCTTCGCGACCGCCGGACGGGCCTAGATGGCCGCGATTAGCCAAGCCCGCCGCTATGCGCAGGCGGCCCTTGAACTGGGTCTGGAGCGCGACGAGCTCGAAGTGTGGCGGCGTGACCTCGACACTCTGGCCATTCTATGGGCCGATTCGGATCTGCGCCCTTATCTGGAGGATGTGAGGCTGAGCAAGGAGGCGCGGTTAGCGCGTTGCCGTGAGAAGTTGGGCGGCCATCTGAGTCCGCTGGCCCTCAACATGACCCTCGTGCTTCTGTCTCGTGGCCGTTCCTCGCTTATCCCCTATATTGCCCGCGCCTTTCATGAACTGGAACGACAGCGGGAACATTCGGTGGTGGCCCACGTGACCTCCGCCGCCGAGATGAGCGAGGAGCAGAAGACGGCGCTCCGTGAGCAACTGACCCGCCAGACCGCCAAGGACGTTGTCCTGGATACCCATGTGGATCCGAGCATCCTGGGGGGCTTGGTGGTCAAAATCGGCGATCAATTGCTGGATCTTAGCCTGACGGCCCGGCTCGAACGCCTGCGCGAGCAGGTAGTTGGCCGATCGGCCTGATTCGATATTCCAGCATACCAGGGAGGAGCAGGGAAGTGGCGATTCGCGCGGATGAGATCACCTCGGTGATCAAGGATCAAATTCAGCATTTCGAACAGCGCACCAAGGCGGTCAGCGTCGGCACGGTAATCGAGGTCGGCGATGGGGTGGCCCAGGTCTACGGACTCCAGGGAGTCATGAACAGCGAGCTGGTGGAGTTCCCCAACGGCGTGATGGGGATGGCCTCCAACCTGGAGGAGGACTCCGTCGGGGTGATCATCCTCGGGGACTATCAGGAAATACAAGAGGGTCAAGAAGTCAAGAGTACCGGACGCCTGGTGTCCGTCCCGGTAGGCGAGGCCCTCCTGGGCCGCGTGATCGATCCTCTGGGCAATCCCATCGACGGCAAGGGGCCTATCGCCACCACCGAACGGCGCCCGGTCGAGCGGGTGGCGCCCGGCGTGGTCACCCGCGAGTCGGTGAAGGTGCCGCTTGCCACCGGCATCAAGGCCATCGACGCCATGATCCCGATCGGCCGTGGCCAACGCGAGTTGATCATTGGGGACCGGAAGACCGGAAAGACCGCGATCGCTGTCGACACGATCGTCAATCAACGCGGCACCGGTGTGATCTGTATCTACGTGGCGATCGGGCAGAAGAAGTCGAACGTGGCCGAATTGGCCAACACGCTTGAGAGTCTCGGCGCCATGGAGCACTCGATCATCGTCAACGCCAGCGCCTCCGAGTCGGCGGCCCTGCAATTCCTCGCTCCGTATTCAGGCGCCACCATTGGCGAGTACTTCAT
>JANWHO010000219.1 GCA_025450375.1 Chloroflexota bacterium | reverse complement strand
GCCATGGGAGTGAGCACGAAGATGGTAGGGAACTATCTCCACGACGCGGAAGGGCCCTTGCGCGCATTTTACGAGGAGGAACTGCAATCGTGAGCGAGAATGCCTCCGAGCAGCGAGATGACGTGCTTTTCGGACTTGCCGAGCGGTACGCGGCCGGAAGAGTGGACAGGAATGAGCCTGACTCAGCGGAGTCGCCCTGGTTCCCGCCCGGTGACCAGGAATCCGGTCCCGTCTCGCTTGAGACTTTGATCCTGGAACACCCAGACTACGCCTCCCAATTGGCCGAATTTGCCGCCGCGCACTTCGCACTGATCGAAACGCCGCTGGATGATTGGGTGCGCGACGCTATCGAAAAGTACGATCTGAGCTTCGAGCGCCGCATCCTGGCCACCGCCTTCGCCAATCCCGGCCGCCACTGGCACAACCTGTATGACTACATCGATGCATTCGGTTTCTCCCTGGATACTCTGGCCAGCGAGCTTGGGGTTGGCAGGGATCTAATGTGGAGGTTGGTCAAGCACATGATTCATGTCTCCACCGTGCCTACCCGCTTTATTGAACGCCTTGCCAGATTGCTCGGCGCCGATATGAACACCCTACGGGTTATGCTCGGCGACGAACCGCCGATGCTCAGGGATGCCTGGAAGGAATCCTTCGCCGATGCGATCCGTTCGGCCCATGATATGACCCCCGAGCAGCAGCGCGCTTGGCTGGAAGAGGCCGAGTAAGGAGAAAAACGTGGCAGACGACACACCGCGCACCGACGACCCTACCGCGAGCCGAGCGCGCGGATGCCTGCTTGGCCAGTTCGCGGGCGACGCCCTGGGGAGCATGGTCGAGTTCAAGACCGCCGAGGCGATTCGCCGCCTCTATCCCAACGGGCTGCGGCTGATCGGCCCCAGTCCCGTCTGGCGCACCCTGCCCGGCCAGCCGACCGACGACTCCGAACTGGCCCTCGCTCTGGCCCGCTCGCTCATCGCGGTGGGCGACTTCGACCCCGAGGCGGTGGCCGGCGCCTACGCGGACTGGCTGGCGAGCGACCCGTTCGATGTCGGTAACACCATCGGACACGCGCTCAGCGCCATGCTCATGGCGCGCGACAAAGTCGGCAGCCTGGCCGAAGCGGCGCGGGACGCCGGGCCCAGCACGAGTGAGGCGAACGGGGCACTGATGCGCCAGAGTCCGCTGGCCATCTTCGGGTCCTCCCTGCCCAGCACGATCCTGGATCGCCAGGCGCGGATCGACACCGTGCTCACCCATCCCAACCAGGTGTGCCAGGACGCTTCGGCGGCCTTCATCGTGGCGGTGGCGGCGGTGATTCGTGACGGCCTGAACGGGGAGGCTGCCTACGAGGTCGCTTGTGCCTGGGATCGCGAACATGGGAGCAGTCCCACCATCACGGCGGCCCTCGCGGCGGCCCGGACCAGTCCGCCCGACTTTGGCCACAACAAAGGCCATGTGCTGGTGGCGCTCCAGAACGCTTTCTTCCAGGCCCTGCATGCCGCCACCTTCGAGGAAGGCGTGGTGGCGACCGTGATGGGCGGCGGCGACACCGATACCAACGGGGCCATCGCGGGCGCTCTGCTTGGCGCCATCCATGGGGTGGACGCGATCCCCCAGCAATGGCGCCAGGCGGTGCTCGGTTGCCGGCCGGAGGAGGGGAAGCCTGGGGTGCGGCAACCCCGGCCGAAGGTGTACTGGCCCGTCGATGCCATCGAGTTGGCCGACCAGCTATTGGAGCTTGGATCCGGGCTTTCCGCCCCGGCAGTATCCGTTCGAGCCGCTCCTGTTCCGCCCGCGATATCGGCAGCCGAGACGCGGTTCATTGCCGCCCTGCTTGGCGGCGCCATGGGGGACGCACTGGGTCGTCCCGCCGAGGGTCGGAGTCCGGAACGGGTACGCGAGCGCTTTGGCCGCTTGGCGGACTATCACCGCTGGCGGAGCTGGCGTAGCGGTCCCATCGGCACGATTACCGACGACACCCAACACACCATGTGCGTGGCGGAGTGTCTGCTTCACCGTGGTTTCCTCGACCCCGAGGATCTCGCCCGTCGCTTCGTCGCCTGGTTACCGCACGCCCGAGGCGAGGGTAGGGCGACGCGGGCAGCCGTGGAGCGCCTGACCCAGGGCATACCCTGGTACCTGGCCGGGGAGGAAAGCTCGGGGAATGGGGCGGCCATGCGCTCGGCTCCAATTGGCCTGCTTCGCTACCGCCAGCCTGCCCTTCTGCGGAGCGAGGCCGTGCTGTCCTCCCTTCCTACTCACCGCCAACCC
Source organism: Chloroflexota bacterium (assembly GCA_025450375.1). The sequence goes on along the minus strand of JANWHO010000219.1, from coordinate 3,862 downwards.
ATGGGCGCGGCCGGCGCGGTGGCCATGGCCGCCGCTACCGCCTGGCTGCTCACCCGAGAACCGAGCCACTGGACGGTCGCGGAGTTCATCACCGCCGTGCAAGCTGCCATTGCCGGACTGGAGCCGGAACCGCTTCCTGAACGACGCGATCCCTCTATTCTGACCACCCTGCACGATCGAATTGGCACGCTTCCCGAACTGCTGACCTGGGATCCCGAGGCAGTGTTTGCCCGACTCCACAATGGGGCCTATGTCCTCGAAAGCCTCCCGGCCGCCCTGTATTGCTTCTTGCGATCCCCGGATAACGTGGAGGAATCCCTGCTGCTGGCCGTGAACGCGGCCCATGACGCGGATACGGTGGCGGCGATGGCCGGCACCCTGGGCGGCGCCCTGGGCGGTGAGGCCGCCCTGCCCCAGCGCCTACTCCCCGAGTTGGAATACAGAGACGAATTGACCGTCCTTGCCCGCGGTCTCCATGCACTGGCACACGGAGGTGGTAATCCAGGTATGGACACGCGGTTGGAGACCAAGGAGCAACGCCACAACGCCGTTCATAGCGGGACCGACACGCTGGGCCTGAAAAAGCAGGCGCCGCGGCAGGCACGGGCCACCGACTGGCGCGTCAAACCCCTCCCGGAGCGCAAAACAAAACTCGCTTATAGCCGCACCTTCAGCGCCGATGAGTACAAGAGGATAGCACTGGGCCTGATTCCCGAGGAAATGGAAGATCGGTGGTTCATCTATCTCGAAGGAAGCACGCTCTTCTTTCATCGCAGTTGGACAGGCGACTGCATCTTCACCGTTCAACTTGTCCCGGCGGGCAATGAATATGTCATAGGTGAGCTATGGGCGAGTCGCGATCCAACCGAGTATAGCCAAACCGACTCCGAGGAGGACGTACGGTTGCTTGCTAGCTTGGTCGAGATGCTTCTCGATGCGGGCTGATCGGACGTGTACGCCGATTACGAAGGCGCATCTTTCCCTTTTTACGTACCCTGTGCAGGACAGCGATTTCACGGAGATCGCTACGATGGGCGTGGAGTGCCTGCGACGGAGGCATCTGATCCTCCTCCACCGCGACTGACACGTACCCAAAGGATACAGCACCCCAGGCGCCGCGCCAATCGGACGCGAATCAGCAGCCTCTACCGAACCCGCTCGCCCCACGCCAGCAACCACCGGCCGATCACCATGAGCAGGAGACCGGCGATCCTCCAAGGATGATCATTATGTCGATGTGGACTTGCGGCATGGCACTCGCGCTTCAGAACGCGCAACTCGTCCTGACGCATGACCACGAAGGCATAGGCGAAGGTCGGGTGGACACAGAGCCCCATCGCTCGCTACTCCCTTGCTACTGGGCTGTCCCTTTGGCGGAACCTCGCAGGGCTAGTGTAGGCGAGTGCTCCCAAAATTCAAAGAGAATGTCACATAATTATCTATTTCACGATAAAATATGAAAGATTAATCCGAGGCGGCCGCGATGTATTCGCGCTCAGGCGACCGCGCCGGCCAGCCAGCCGGCGGCGAGCGCCAGCGAGGCCAGAGCGATGACCCCGAAATTGTATTGCAATGTAGCGGCGGTCGGACGTACGCGGTAGCCCAGGATCGCCACCAGCAATAGCGCCACCGAGATTCCCAGTCCGGCTGGATAGGCCCAGCCGCGATAGTGCAGCAGTGGCGCCAAGGTGAGCGTGAGTCCCTGTGCCAGGGCCAGAGCGCCCCAGCAGAGGCAGAGACTGCGCCGCCGGCCCAGTCCGTGCGCCAGGCCACTGACTCCGAAACCATGATCACCCTCCAGATCGGGGAGAGTGTTGGCCAGGTGGATCGCCAGTCCAAGCAAGAGGCCGAGCGGGTAGGCGGGGGCCAGCCGCCCAGTGAGTTGCCCCATCGCCGCCCAGGCCCACACGGGGAGAGTGGGAATGGCCAGCCCGTAGGGGAGCCAGCTCCAGCGGCTCCGCTTCAACCAGAGGTCGTAGGACAACCCGCAGCCCAGGCCGAGAAGAGCGGCGAGCAGGGTGGGCATCGGGAGCGACGCCGAGAGGACGAGACAGCCAACGGACAATGTCCCGGCCAGAATCGCCGCCGCCCTCCGGGACATGACTCCCCTGGCCACCGGCTTCCAGGGCTTGGTCGCGGCATCCAGATCCCGGTCCACCACGTCGTTGGCGGCCCCTATCGCCCCCTGCGAGCAGGCCACGGACAGCACCAGCCGCGCCAAGGCCCATGGATCGGCGGTCCATCCGGTGGCCAATTCCGCGAACAGGCAGGACGACGCCGTGACCAGCGTCGAGGGGAAAGGGTGTAGCAGGCGAAACCATCCCCAGGCGACGCACCCCAGAGTAACAGACGGTAATGGCGTTTGTTGATCGATCGGTCGCCCTCGATCCTGATTGATAGGCTCCAAAGTCCCGTATTCACGGCGTCCGCCCAGTAACCCGCTGCCCTGTATCCTACTCAGTGTATGTCACGAGTGCCCGGAGGATCGGATCGATGACGCGGAGACCGGGAAAAGGGCTCGCGGCCTGGCAAACGCGCTGGGTCGCCCTGCACGATGAATTGCATCTGCTGGAGGTGTTGCTCGAGGCAATTGAGCCGCGTCCGGAATACACCACTGAGTACTGGGCTCTGGGCGCGGACCTGATTGCTCTTGGCCAGGATCTCGAGGAGACCTATCAGCTTACCCTGGCGGCCGGCGGTCCGGAGAGCGATGCCCCGTACCTGGAACTGCGGGGCCGCCTCACCCATTTGCAGGCCCGCGCCCAACTCCTCTCCCTGGAGCACGATCTGGAATAACCGAGGGCCTCCGACTGAAGTCGGATGGCAGGATACGGGGCCGGCTGAGTCCGGGCGTAGGGAGGGGTCTCCGGCTGAGGCTGGGTGCACGGGACTGAGTCCGGGTCGCCGTTTCAGGGGCGCGGGTCTCCAGTTGGTGCTTGCCGCGCACACCCGACCGCAGTCGTTCGTTCCTGCCATCCGGCCTCAGTCGGAGGCCCCGAGGCCCGATGCGCCCCGACCCCTACTCCCCCGCCGCCTGCTTCGGCGCCGACATGGGCGCCACCGCTCGCTTTTCCGCCGCCTCGCGCTCCCTGGCCGCGTGGGACTGGCGAGTTCGGTACCAGATCGTCCCCACGATGATCGCGACCAGAACCCCCACGATGACCACGCCCACCGTGCCGAGGGTGGTCAGCACTTGCTGAAGCTTGCCGAGATTTTTCCCCAGTTCGTAGCCGAGCAGGCCAAAGGTCGTGGACCACAATATGGCCCCGCCGGCATTGTAGAGAAAGAAACGCCAGGGGTTCATCCGGTTCACCCCGGCCAGGAAGGCGGCCCAGGCCCTGAGAATGGCCAGGAAGCGGCCAAAGAACACCGTGGCACCCCCGTACTTACGGAAGTAGCGCTCCGCGTGGTCCAGGTGCTTCTCGTTTACCCGGACATATTTTCCGTACTTGGTCACCAGTCCGCGCCCGCCCGTTCTCCCCACCCAGAAGCCCAGGTTATCGCCGGTAGTAGCCCCAAGAATGCAGGCCACGATCACCCAGGGCTCCTGCAATGAACACCCCTGGGCCGCGTAGACCGAGGCGGCGACCAGCATGGTCTCCCCTGGGAAGGGGATGCCGGTGCTTTCGATCCCGATAAACACGAACACCGCGATGTACCCGAAGGTATCGAGGAAATGCGAGATGCTGACGTGTAAACCAAGAACAGAGATGTCCCGCAACCAACCGGGGAGGCCGGCGCAGGCGGCAAGCAGCAGGGTAAACACAGCGATTAATCTACCTTCTCGATCCGAGCGCCCAGGGCGCCCAGACGATCCACGAAGTTCTCGTACCCTCGCTCCACCAGTTCCACGTCATGAATC
>JANWHO010000218.1 GCA_025450375.1 Chloroflexota bacterium | reverse complement strand
TTCGACCTGGCCGGGTTTCTTGAATCGTGGGCGGTTACGGACAGGGAACGGATCTCGCTGCTCGATTCCTACGTGTCCCTGAGCGGCGACCCAGGCGTGCATGCGCGGCTGCCCTTTTTCCGGGCCGTGTTCGCCGCGCATCGGCTCGCCATGCTGGATACCGCCTATCACGCGGGAGGAGCAGGCTCCGTCGGCGTCCTTGACATAGAGCGGCGCCGGATGGGCCGCATCCTGGCCGCGGCGCTCACCGAGGAGTCGTGTGCGTCATGCGGCTAATTCTGACTGCCGACGCGGTGGGTGGGGTGTGGCAATATGCGACCACCCTGGCGGATCGATTAGCGGATCAATTTAACGCCCATATCATGCTCGCGGTCTGCGGACGCCCTCCAAGTGCCGGACAGCTGGGGGAAATCAATCTCGGCAGCCGCCCCAAGGGGGGACTGGTGCAGATCGAGCAATTGAACGTCCCCCTCGAATGGGAAGCGGCCCCGTACCGAGAGTATGATAGTGCCCGTCGCCAGCTTCTTGATCTCTCCTTGCGCTGGCGGGCCCATCTCGTGCATGCCAACGAGCACTATCTCGGCGAAATTGGGGCTAGCGGAATGCCGGTCGTGGTTGTCTCGCACAGCGACCTCTGCGGTTGGCGATCCGCCGTCCTGGGCGAGGATGTACCGATGGTGGATCAAGCCTACATGCATCGCCTGAGGACGGGCCTGGCCACCGCCTCCGCCGTGGTGGCGCCGAGCATGTTGGTGGCCCAGGGATTGAGCCATTGGTACGCCTTTAGCGGCGTGGTGCGCTTGATCGCGAATGGGGTTAGCCCTCATCCCGGGCCGCTTCCAGCGGTGCGGCCAATCGACGCGATTATGGTTGGCCGGCTCTGGGATAAGGCGAAAAACCTTGACTGTTTCGCCAGTCTCGCGGAAGGCCTCCCCGGCCACTTCTGCGTGGCGATCGGCGAGACCATCGGGCCGGATGGGCCGGTAACAACCGGATCGGCGAAACATGTGCAATTTCTGGGCGCCCTGGCTCGAGGAGACGTGCGCGGCCACCTGGCCAGAACCCGCGTCTTTGTCTCTCCCGCCTACTATGATCCCTTTGGCCTGGCCGCCGTGGAGGCCGCCCTTGCCGGATGCTGTCTGGTTCTCAGCGACATTCCCTCGTATCGAGAGGTGTGGGGAGTGACCGAGCTCTACTTCGACCCCCACAATCCACACGCGGCCCGCCGCCATCTTGAGGCCGTTCTGGGGGACGATACCCTGAGGACCGCCCTGGCCGACCAAGCGGGCACGCGGGCGCGGACCCTGTATTCGGCGGAGCGGATGGCCGAGGCATACATGGGGCTCTACCAGCGGCTGGCCCACCGGCACGGCATCGCTACCTGAACACTTGCCCTGTAAAAAATGGTACGGGATAGGTTAACCAACCTTAACGTGAACGCAACGCGCCGATAACCAGGTCCAATTACGATAAAAGTGCGTCGAGGATACTCAACACGCACCCTCCCCCGAGGAAGTGAGACACTTCCGGGGAGACCAGGCAGGCGCGGAATATCCGAGAGCAATTGATTGGTCTATCACCAGGGGACAAGGAACGCTTCACTTATCAGCAATGAGCCGGCGCGAGTAACCGACACATCCACGAAGAGCATACACCGTGTCGAAAGATCTCGATAGGCTGTTAGAGAGTACGGAAGAGGTGTTGCAATGCCTAGACTACTTAAGCGTCAAGAAGCCCCATTCGAGGGCCGGATCATGGGGCGAGTGCCCGTGTGTATCGCCTGCGGTAACCGGCGCACCTTCTGGGTGCGGCGCGGTGACCAGAACGCGATCGCGAACGCATGGGAAATCTCGCTTGATGATAAGCTGGTAGCGTGTGGGCGTTGCCGGTCACGGAACTCGATCCTTTTCGACTCAGGTGAGTCCTAGGCAACACGTCCCCGGCTTCTATTGGCCTATTGAGAGGCTCCACGGCACGAGCGTGGAGCCTCTCTACTTTTGTCCGATCTTTTACTCCACTTTCGACGACAACCCACTCCTCTCCCATAGCCGTGGACGGCTATACTGGATTTTATGCCTCAAGATCATCTCATTGTGCATGGCGCTCGCGAACACAATCTTAAGAATATCGATTTGACGATTCCCCGCGAGAAGCTGGTGGTGTTCACCGGCCTCTCGGGTTCCGGAAAGTCCAGCCTGGCCTTCGATACCATCTTTGCCGAGGGCCAACGCCGGTATGTGGAGTCGTTGTCGGCCTATGCCCGCCAATTCCTCGGCCAGATGGACAAGCCCGACGTGGACTATATACAGGGGCTCTCGCCGGCGATCTCCATCGACCAGAAGAGCACCAGCCGGAATCCCCGCTCCACCGTAGGCACGGTGACCGAGATCCATGACTATCTGCGCTTGCTCTATGCGCGCATCGGCCATCCTCATTGCCCGAAATGTGGTCGTGAGATCAGTCAACAATCAGTTGAGCAGATCGTGGATACCGTTCTCGGGTTCTCCCCCGGCACCAAGGTGGTCATTCTCGCCCCCCTGATCCGCGGCCGGAAGGGAGAGGCCCGCAACGTCCTGGATGACGCGCGGCGGAACGGCTTCGTGCGGGTACGGGTGGATGGCCAGATCTACGATCTTGGCGAGGACATCTCCATGGACAAGAATCGGAAGCATGATGTCGAGGTGGTGGTCGACCGCCTGATCATTCATGACCGCGCGGACCAAGGAGACGAGGCCCGCGAGGACTCCTCACGCTTGGCCGATTCGGTGGAGACCGCGCTCAAGCTGGGCAGCGGGCTGGTTATCGTGGGCGAGATGGATGGCCCCGAGCACCTGTTCAGCGAACACTTCGCCTGCATGGTCTGCGGGATCAGCATGGGCGAAATCGAACCACGAACCTTCTCCTTCAACAATCCCCATGGCGCCTGCCCGGCCTGTACTGGGTTGGGCTCTCGTCTGGAATTCGACCCCGACCTGGTGGTGCCGAATCCGCACCTGTCCCTCGATGAAGGAGCGATCCACCCGTGGTCCAAGACGACGGGCACCTACTACTCGACTCTTCTGGGCGCCTTCTGTCGGCAACATGCGATCAGTACCCGTCGCCCCTGGGAGGAACTGACCGAGGACCAGCGGCAGATGATCCTGTATGGCCCCGGTGAGCAGACCAAGATTCGTATTTCCCATAGCACCAAATCGGGACGGCATTATGAGTTCGATGGCCGCTTCGACGGAGTCATCCCGCTCCTGAACCGCCGCTATCGCGAGAGTGAGAGTGACAGTTATAAAGAGGAGTGCGAGGGATACATGACCAGCGTGCCCTGCACGACCTGCCACGGGGCCCGCTTGAAACCGGAGTCGCTGGCGGTCACGGTGGGCGGGCTGAACATCGTGGAGTTCTCCTGCTTGTCAATTTATGATGCCGCCCGGTGGTTTACCCTCCTGGTTGGCGCCGACAGCGGTGATGAGGCCGGACAGCCGGGCTACCATCCCGCCACCCGTGCCATTCAACCACCGCCACCGCTCGGAATGCGGGAAATGGCGATTGGGCGCCAGATCTTCAAGGAAATACGGGCCCGGCTTGGCTTTTTGGTGAATGTCGGTCTGGGTTATCTCTCCCTTATGCGCTCGGCTACGACGCTGTCGGGTGGGGAGGCCCAGCGCATTCGCCTGGCCAGCCAGATTGGCTCCGGATTGATGGGCGTCCTCTATGTGCTCGACGAGCCGAGCATCGGTCTCCATCAGCGAGATAATGATCGGCTCCTGCAAACCCTGATCACCTTGCGCGACCTGGGGAACTCGTTGATCGTGGTAGAGCACGACGAGGACACCATGCGCACCGCCGACTACATCGTCGATATCGGGCCCGCGGCGGGCGAGCACGGCGGCCATGTGGTGGCGGCGGGGAGTATCGAAGACATCATGGCCTGCCGTGAATCGCTGACCGGGCAATACCTTTCCGGCCAGCGGCGGATCCCGGTTCCCAATCGGCGGCGGCGCGGTAGCGGCCGGTCGCTGGTGGTCCGCGGGGCCAGCGAGAATAACCTACGCGACCTGACGGTCCGCTTCCCCCTGGGTACCTTTACCTGCGTGACCGGGGTTTCGGGATCCGGCAAAAGTACGCTGGTCAACGAAGTGCTCTACAGCGCGGTCGCGCAGCATCTGTTCCGTATGAAAAGGCGGGCAGGGGCCCATGAGACAATCGAGGGCATGGAGCAGCTAGACAAGGTGATCGACATCGATCAGTCACCGATTGGCCGGACTCCGCGGAGTAATCCCGCCACCTACACGGGCCTTTTCACCCCGATCCGCGAACTGTTCGCCCAGGTGCCGGAATCGCGCATCCGGGGTTACAAGCCTGGCCGCTTCTCCTTTAACGTCAAGGGTGGCCGGTGCGAGGCATGCGCCGGTGAAGGCATCATCAAGATCGAGATGCACTTTCTCCCCGATGTCTACGTGCCTTGCGAGATCTGCAAAGGGAAACGGTATAACCGCGAGGCACTGGAGATCCGCTACAAGGGCAAGAGCATTGCCGATGTTTTGGAGATGACCGTTTCCGAGGCCCTGGGATTCTTCGAGCCGGTCCCCGCCCTCCGGAACAAGCTCGCCACCTTGCACGACGTGGGGCTGGGCTACATTCGCCTCGGGCAGCCCGCCACCCAACTCTCGGGAGGCGAGGCGCAGCGGGTGAAGTTGGCCACCGAGTTATCCAAACGCTCCACCGGGCGAACCCTCTACATCCTGGACGAGCCAACCACCGGTCTCCACTTCGCCGATGTGGCAAGGCTGCTGGAAGTGCTGGAAAAGCTGGTTGATAACGGAAACACCGTGGTGGTGATCGAGCACAACCTTGACGTGATCAAGACCGCCGACTGGGTGATCGATCTTGGTCCCGAAGGAGGAGATGGCGGCGGCGCTCTGGTCGCCGAGGGCACCCCCGAGGATCTGGCCGATCATCCGACCAGCTTCACCGGGCACTTTCTCGGGCGGGTGCTCCATACACCACAAACCGTGGCCGTCGGCTACTAACGCTCCCTCTGGCTCCCGCCGTAAGGGGAGTACAACTCGGCGAGATTTCACCGTCGGTCGTAGGGGCACCGGGTACCCTATGGAGCTTCGCGTCGAGGTTTCCGCGCTGGCGCCAGTTGCTCACACACGAACCAGAGGGCGAACGGCGTCGTGCCAAGAATGAGCCGATCGAGGGATGTCCGGACGTGCAGCATGTAATCCGGCCAGGCTGACAAACTGAGCGAGCCCACGAACCCCACAAGCGGCACAAAAACCAGGAGCAGGAGTACCGGCGCCCTGACCGCCTTCCGTGGAATGGCAAGTAGCAGTGTAGCGAGCAGGACATACCACAGGAAGCTCCACTCATCGGTGGCGAACAGGTTCAGGGTGAACAATCGGGCGATAGGCCCCAGGCGGTCAAGATGCGCACCGAGGTTGGCAGCGGTCACCGGCAAGAAATCCCGATCAGGCACGCCGGTCACCCGGACATAGAGATACCAGGGGGCGCAGATCCCGAGCGCGGGGGCGATACACCAGGCACGCCGCGTCCAGGATCCCTCGAGAAAAGTGACCGCCGCCAGACCGGCTCCCAGATAGGGCAACGCATCACGCTTGGTAAGGGCCGCCATCCCCAGGAGCAGCCCCGCCGCCGCCAGTGACTTGACGTCTCCTGTCTCGCGGTACACGCAATAGGCCGCCGCCGCGCCCACCACAAACGCCGCCATCGGCACGTCCGCCAGGCCGGTCCCCGCGTAATCAGCGATCCGGGGGAGCAAGGCAAGGGCCGCCATCGCGAGCAAGGCCAGGTTCGAGCCGAGCCGAGCGCGCACCCCCTCGTGGAACGCGGCAAGCAACGCCCCGTAGAATAGGGGAAAGATCGGCTTCATCAGTGAAGGGTCCGCCGCTCCTACCCAGGTATAGACCCAACTGATCAGCAACGAGAGGAGCGGCGGGTAGCCTGGGTGGGCGAAGATGAGCGAATGGTCATGGAGCGTTCCCGAGCCGACCATCCCGTCCAGCCAAAAACGGCGCCCCTTATATTCCCACAGCGACCATGAATCGAAACTGCTGAGCGGCACACGAACCGCGGCCAGCCAAACATAGGCCACCTGGACCCCGCAGATGATCGCGGTCAGCAGCGCCAGCACCGGGCCGGCCCTTCCCGCCGAGCCCGCATTCCGCGGCGTCTCCGCGCCTCGTCCGGCACGCCAGGCGACCACGCCGACCCCAACCACCACCAGCCAGAGGATGGCAAGCGAGAGGCGCGAGAAGCGGCCCTGGGTCGCGCTGAGCAGCAGCATCAACGAGACGAGCCACCCGCAACCAAGCAGCCAGGAGCCCGCCGGCAACATCGAACCCCGTAGTCCAAAAAAACACGCCCAGGGAACGCCGGCAAGCGGAATCGCCACGATGGCGATGACCGACCAGAGGAGAGGGGCACTCATGGACGTTCGCCTGGTAGATACAGCGCGTAAGCGCCATCGGTGGCCCGGTGCCAGCCGGAGGGGACTGGCACGTCCGCGCTAACCAGTAAACACGTCGCGTGCCGATCATGCGCGGCGCGGGCCAGCATCCGGGCCGAGGGGGGCCAGGCGGCGAGCAGCGGCGCCACCGGCCACACACGACGCGGCATCAACACATATGAGGCCCGAAAATAGTCGCGATTCCAGGAATCCTGGCTGATCACGCAGATAGCATCGCGAAGCAGGAACGTCGCGGCAGCCGCGAACGCCCGATCAACGGCCGGAGGATTGGCGTCATCCTGCGGAACCGGCGCCGAACCGTTGGCCTGAATGAGACTACCCGAGCGAAAAATCGGCCTTTCCACGGACAGCCGCGGCACCCCGATCACGACAATTAGCACCACAAGCGCCAGGGTACACCACCGCGCGAACTGGAGCTCCGAGCGGTGGGACGGTGCTTCCTGCAACGGCTACCCCCATCTGGAACCTGCCGCATATGGCGGATACGCATGCCACAATATGCCTGAGGGCGTACCTTGAACAGTATGTTTCATCTGACCGATCCGACCGATCGGTCAGATTGGCTCCTTGCAAAAACCTTCGCGGGATCGCCGGACACCGGTCTCAGGTACGCGCCACGCTTGACGATACTAGCATGCACCAGCCGATGCTACCACCCATAGCGGTGATTGACGTTCCTCGCAGCCGCGCCTACCATGATCGGAGTTTCGTTACCGGCCCGTGGCGCCGCTCAGCACGCAGGAGGACGGGTGCCAGCCTCAGCCCATGCCGCCGCCCCGCATCCGCCGGCCCAGCCCGATCCGGCCGCCTCGGGCCAGACGCTCCGAGCCCATTCACGCCGGCCAGTGGCCCTGCCGCTGCTCATGGCGGTGGTGATCATCTTCGCCCTCTACTTCCTGGTCACCTACCTACCGGCCAGGGGGAACGGGTCCGATTTTCAGGTGTTCTATGCCGGTGCGGTCGCCGACCGGCACGGAGTTAACCCTTTCGACTGGCCTAGCCTGTGGCAAGTGGAGCAGCAAGTATACAATGGCGGGGTGGGCCACGGTACGCCGTTCGCTTTCGCCCCCTATGCCGATCCACCGCCCTTCGCGCTCCTGCTTCGCCCACTCACTGCCATCAGCGAGGCGGCTGCCTACCGCCTCTGGGCCACTGTCATCCTGCTATGCGGCGCCCTCGGCGCCTATCTCGCCGTGCCGAGCTGGCCCGCTCGG
>JANWHO010000217.1 GCA_025450375.1 Chloroflexota bacterium | reverse complement strand
CAGACAGTACTGAGGGTCTCCGGAACGCACCACGACCTGGACGAGGTCGGGGTCTCGCCGCGCCACCACCCCTTCTTCGAGATGCTCGGGAACTTTTCCTTTGGCGACTACTTCAAGCGGGATGCCATTCGCTATGCCTGGCAACTGCTGACCGAGGAGTTTGGTCTGCCGGTCGAACGACTGTGGTTTACCGTATTCGCCGGAGACGACGAGGTGCCGGCCGATGAGGACGCGGCTCGCCTGTGGGTGGAGACTGGGGCGGCCCCGGATCGGGTGCTGCGCTTTGGCCGCAAGGACAATTTCTGGTTGATGGGCGACACGGGGCCTTGTGGTCCCAGTTCCGAGATCACCATCTATACCGGCGAGGATCTGGGCCAGATGCGGGCGGACGGGGTCAATAGCGAGGATCCCGAGTACGTGGAGATCTGGAATCTGGTCTTCATGCAATTCGACAAGGCGACCATGCGGCCTCTGCCCCGTCCCTCCATCGATACCGGCATGGGCTTCGAGCGCATGTGCATAGTCTTGCAAGGGGTACAGTCCAGCTACGAGACCGATCTCTTCCTCCCGATCATCGAACGCACCCTGGCCCTTACCGGCGGCGACGAGGCACACTACCGGGCCCACCAGGTGGCCTACAGGGCGGTGGCCGATCACACCCGCGCCTGCGCCTTCCTGATCGCGGACGGCATCCTGCCCGGCAACGGCAACCGCTCCTACGTGCTCCGCCGGATCCTTCGCCGCGCCGCCTATCAGGGCCGGACGATCGGACTGACCAAACCGTTTCTGGCCCAGACGGCGGAGGTGGTGATCGAGATGATGGGCGACGCCTATCCCGAGCTTCGCCGGCGACGCGATTTCATTCTTCAGTCCCTTACCGATGAGGAGGAGCGTTTCGGACGGACGATCAGCAGCGGCCTGACCCTGCTGGATCAGGAGTTGGCAGGGGTCGCTCCCGCCGCGCCGCTGCCGGGAAAGGCGGCCTTTACCCTCTACGACACCTTCGGCTTCCCGCGCGACCTTACCGAGCGGATCGCCGCCGAGCGCGGCCATCCGGTGGATATGGCCGGCTATGATACCGAGATGGAGGCCCAGCGGGCACGGGGACGGGCGGGCGCCCAGTTCAAGCGGGGCAGCGAGGCCGAATTATGGGCCGGTCAGGATCTCCCCGCCACCGACTTCCAGGGTTATGGTTCGCTTACCGGCCAGGGCAAGGTGCTGGCCCTGATCGTCGAGGGTGACGAGGCGGGCGAGGGACATGCCGGGCAAGCGGTCCAGGTGGTCCTGGACAGCACCCCCTTTTACGCCCAGGGCGGCGGCCAGGTGGGAGATACGGGTACTCTGTCCGGCCCGAATGGGCAAGTCCGGGTCACCGATACCCAGCGCCCGATCCCCGGATTGATCGTCCACCTCGGGATCATCGAGGAAGGGACGATCTCCCTCGGCGACCGCCTTGAGGCGGCGGTGGACGCGGAACGGCGGCAGGATATCCAGCGCAATCACACCGCTACCCATCTGCTCCACCGGGTGGCTCGTGAAGTGCTGGGCGATCACGCGGCTCAGGCGGGCTCGCTGGTGGCTCCGGATCGGCTCCGTTTCGACTTTACCCACGGGCGGGCCATCGCGCCCGAGCAACTGCGTGAGATTGAACACCGGGTCAACGAGTGGATCCGCGCCGATACCCCGGTGGGCTGGATAGTCACCGACTATCAGGATGCCATTGGTCGGGGGGCAATGGCCCTGTTCGGGGAGAAATACGGGGACCAGGTGCGAATGGTCACCGCCGGCTGCGAGCAAGGCGACTTTTGCTCTCGCGAGCTCTGCGGCGGCACTCATGTGGCGCGGACCGGGGAGATCGGCTTCTTCCGCGTGCTGCAGGAGAGCAGCAGCGCCGGCGGGATCCGCCGTATCGAGGCGGTAACCGGGCGAGGGGCGGAGGAGTGGGCACTTAGTCAGGCCGGGATGGTCCGCGAGGCCGCGGCCCGTCTGGGCGCTCCACCCGTCCAGATTCTCGAACGGATCGATGGGCTACTGGACGAGCTTCGCCAACAGCGCCGGCAGATTGAGCATTTGCGGTTGGCCTCGGGGCAGGGCGCCCGCGAGGCGCTGCTGGAACAGGTACAATCCCTGGGAGACGCGCGGTATCTGGCGGCTAAGGTCGAGGCGGCGGATAGCAAGGGGCTGGATGAGTTGGGCGACTGGTTGCGGGACAAGCTTGGCTCGGCGGTGATCGTCCTCGGCGCCGTTCTGGGCGAGAAACCGCAGGTACTCGCCCTGGTCACTCCGGATCTGGCCGCTCGCGGCTATCACGCGGGTAACCTGGTGAAACGCCTGGCCCCGATAATCGGCGGTGGGGGCGGCGGCCGATCCGACCGGGCCTCGGCCGGCGGCCGCGACAGCACCAAGCTGGATGAGGCGCTGGCCCAGGTACCGGTATTCCTAAGTGAGGTGGGGGTGAGCCGTTAATGGGCTCGGTGGCATCGGCGGTGGACCAAGGGGTGGTGATTGCCTGTCTCCAGGAATTGGTGCGCATCAACTCGGTCAACCCCTTCCTGGTCCCCGGCGCGCCTGGCGAGGCGGAAATGGCGGCCGCGATCGGCCGGCGCATGGAAGCAATCGGTCTGGCCACGCGCACGGTTGAAGTGGCGCCGGGGCGCCCGAACCTTCTGGCCCGGATGCCCGGCAGCGGGGGCGGCAAATCCTTGATCCTCAATGCCCACATGGACACCGTGGGAGTGGCGGGGATGACCATTCCCCCCTTCGAGCCGGAGATCCGCGACGGCAGCCTGTTTGGCCGCGGATCCGCCGACACCAAGGCCGGCCTGGCGGCGCAGATCGTTGCCCTGGAAACCGTGCGGCGGGCCGGCATTCCCTTGCGAGGGGACGTGATCCTCGCGGCGGTGGCGGACGAGGAATACAGTTCGCTGGGCTCCGCGCACCTGGCCCACACCGAACGTGCCGATGGCTGCATCATCGCGGAGGATACGGCGCTCCGGCTGATGGTGGCCCACCAGGGCTTTGCCTGGTACGAGATAGAGGTGATTGGCCGCGCCGCTCACGGGATGTTCCCAGACCAGGGGATCGACGCGATCGCCGGGATGGGCAAAGTGCTGGGGGCGTTGGACCAATTGGACCGCGAGATTCTGAGCAAGAACGTGCACCCGCTGGCCGGGCGCTGCGTGTTTCACAATGGGACAATCCACGGGGGGGCCGAACCGGGAATCTATCCCGCCCGGTGCGCGCTCCAGATCGAAATCGGCTGCAACCCTGGCGAGACCATTGGCCGGCGGCGGACCGAGATCGAGGCCATCCTGGCCCGCCTGGCGGCCGAGGATTCACGCTTTAAGGCCAACCTGATCACGCACATCGAGCGGGCGCCGTTCGAGGGCGATCCCGAGTCCGCCGTGGTCCTTACTCTGGGAGAGTGTGTTCAGGCCGAAACTGGCGGCCCTCCCGAGTTGATCGGAGAGAATGCCTGGATGGACGCGGCGCTGATCCAGGAGGCCGGGATCCCCACGGTGGTCTTTGGGCCTCGCGGGGGCGGCTTTCACGCGGACGTGGAGTGGGTGGAGATCGATCAGGTGGTATCCGCCGCCCGCATCCTGGCCGAGACCATTGTCCGGTTTTGCGCCTGATAGCAGAGAGAGTAGTTGGTGACCAAGTATCGGCGGACCATGGACCTCATTCTGCGTCTGATCGACGAGGACGGACTTCAGCCGGGCGATCGCCTGCCGCCGGAGCCGGTGCTGGCCCAGATTACCGGGGTCAGCATGATCACGCTGCGGCGGGCCATGGGGGAACTGGTGGCCCAGGGGGTGCTCCAGAGGGTGCAGGGGAAGGGCACTTTCGTAGCCCGTGGACGGCTCCTCAGCCGGGTAGCGCAGCCGGGACCACTCCGAGCCGGCTTCGTCGATGGCGAGGTTGCGGTCACGAGCCAGGTCGTGCGGTTTGGCCGGATCGCCTGCCCCGCTCGGGCGGCCCGTTTCCTTGGCCTGCAATCGGCCGATCAATGCTGGGAAGTGCTCCGTACCCGATCCGCCGGTACGATTCCCTCGCTGCTCGATCTGGCGATCGTCCCCACCACGCTGGCCCCTCTCTTGAGCCGGACCGATCTCGAAGGCCAGGCATCGCTCTATTCGCTTCTCGATGTACGGTATGGGTTGCAGGATTCCCGCGATGAGCAGGTGCTCTCCGTGGTGGTGCCATTGAATGAGGAGCGCACGCTGCTTGGCCTCGCCGATGGGGGGCGGCTGGTGGCCGTGGAAGGGGTATCCTTCACTCCCTCCAACCTTCCCTTTGCCTATTTCCGCCTCCTGTTCGACGCCGATCGCTTCGCCTTCCGGGTAGATGGGATCCAGGCATCGATCGTTCCCGTGCCTCGCGACAGTGAGATCCGCCCCATGCGCCCGATGCCATAAGGGCCACCGGGATGAAGGTCGTCATTGGTCTCGATCTGGGTACCTCGGCGCTCAAGGCGGTGGCCGTCGATGCCGCCGGTGTCCTGGTGACCCAGGCCGCCGCCGCCTACCCTACCAGCGCGCCGCAAGCGGGCTGGGCCGAGCAGGAGCCCGGCGACTGGCGGGCCGCCGCGCTCAGCGCCTTAAAGACTCTTCATGACGCGCTGCCCGCCGATGTCCAGCCACTGGGACTGGCCCTGAGCGCGCAGTTGCCCACCCTTGCCCTCCTGGACGAACGCGGAACGGCATTGCGTCCGGCCATTGTCTGGTACGATGGGCGGGCCAGCGCGGAGGCGGAGCGATTTCTCCAGCGGATCGGCGCGGCGGAGTGGTACGGGCGGACCGGGATCGTGCTCGATGCTCACTATCTGGCCCCCATGCATGCCTGGGTCGCGCGCCATCAGCCGAAGCTGCTCGAACGTGATCCTCAGAGGCTTTCCGGTTCGTCCTTACCGCCAAGCTATCGCCTGGGGAGCGCCAAGGATGCCTTGCTGCAGGCCCTGTGCGGCGCCTGGCTTACCGATCCCTCTACCGCCTCGGGCAGCGGCATCTACAATCCGCTCATCGGCGCCTGGGACGAGGAATTGTGCGGCATTTGCGGTATTGATACCGGTGTCCTGCCTGGTCTCGCTCAGCCTACCGCCGTGGCCGGTGAACTGAGCCCTGACTGGGCCCCGATCGGCTTGCCGCCAGGTTTACCAGTGTTCGTGGGAGCCGGCGACGCCCTGACCGGGGTCTTGGGGAGCGGCGCCGCCAACCCCGGCACCCTAGCCATGATTACCGGGACCAGCACCTCCATGGTGGTGACTACCTCTCAGCCGTTGCTCGATCCCGGCGGGCACGTTCTACTTACCCCCCATGCCCTATCCGGACTCTGGGGTTCCGAGATGGACCTCATGGCGACCGGCTCCTCCGTACGCTGGCTGGAAGGGCTGTTGAGCCACCCGCCGGGAACCCTGGATACGCTGGCCGCCCAGAGCGTCCCTGGCGCCCATGGGCTACTCGCCTGCCCCTACCTGGCCGGAGGCGAGCAGGGCGCCCTGTGGGACGACCGCGCGCCCGCCGCCTTTCTGGGCTTGCGACTGCACCATAAGCCCGCCGATCTGGCCCGCGCCCTCCTGGAAGGGATTGCCTTCGAGAGCCGCCGCTGCCTGCGCGTCTGGTCCGACATGACGGTTCCGGTGGACGAAGTGGTGCTCAGCGGTGGGATGGCGAGCCCATTTTTCGCCGCTCTGCTCGCCGCCATCCTGGACCGCCCCGTGCGTATCGCGGCCGCGGGCCCCTCCTCGGCGGTAGGAGCGGCGCTCCTGGCGGGGATCGGCACCGGGATCTGGAGCCAGGAGCAGGCGATAGAGATTGCCCGCCGCGGATTGGGGGCGCCCATGGTGGGCGACCCAGACGCGACGGCGCGCTACCAGGAGTTGTATGCCGGCTACGAAAGGGCATCGGCGGCGATCCGCGGCCTGGGTGGAATCGGACCTTCCTGAAGCACGGATGAACAGAGGTAACGGATAACACGGAGGATGACTCCGGTTCACGGGTCAATGAGTGGGCGCCAAACAATCGCCGCGATCCAGCGGATCAACTAGTGGGCCACGCTGCATTTAAGTGGAGTTACCCGAGCGCTGTTGACCAGGGAAGCGACCCAAAATCCAATGCCAGTTATTTGTAGCGTGACCCACTAACATACATCGAGTGCGGACACGTTCATCGTGGCGACTCCTTGGTAGGTGACAACCCAGCCCTGTCTAGCCGGTGCTCCCCGGTATCGCCCTGCGACCCCTCCTGCCGCAACCCCTCAGAAGATGGAACTGTCTTGTGGGTTGTCCTCTTGGCTCTTGTGCAACTATGTCCTTGGGCGCATACTCCACTTGATCAGCACTGAACCCGTGTGGGTGGGATAGTGCCGGATCGGAAGGAGGCGACACCATGCAAAATCAGCCACCATACGTCGACGATGTTCCGGAGAAGGGCATCACGATTAGAACCCTTGTAGGCGGCGGCAACGTGGAGACTTCGGTGCAAGAATCTGGATCAATTGGTGTTAAAGATGGGGAGAGTGGTCCCACACATATTATTACCATCCAAAATCCAATTCCGCCCACCGATCCCAGAAAGCAGCATGATGAAACCATCGCCAAGGTTCAAGCTGGCGAGTACGGGGACTACTCGGATAAGTAGCAATGTCAGATCGTTCGCCGCATAGCCAATGTGCTGGCCCACTCTCGTGGCCAATCGTCGGCTTCAAACCTGCTACCCGGATCGTGATCCGTCACCGGACCAAGCGGGCCTGGCGACCCGCGCTCCTAAAGGATGCGATCAAGTTCGTGGTATAACCTGGATCACAAAATGCCGGTGCGCCCATCTCAGCTCATTCCCCACGTCGCTGCAACAGAGTCCGTATATACTGAGATATAGATGGGACAGTATGTCACATGTTTGACTGGGATGACGAGAATGCCAACCATATCGCCGAGCATGGGGTGACACCGGAGGAGGCTGAGGAGGCTGTCACCGATCCGCGCCGTGTGCGCGCCCCGGCCTACAGGACCGCGACCGAACAGCGGCTGGCGTATCTGGGAGCGAGCACGGCAGGTCGCGTACTGTATGTGGTGCTTACTCGTCGCGCGGGTCGTCTTCGCGTGGTCACGGCACGCGATGCGGACCGGCAAGAGAAACGACGCTACCGCGAAAGGGGCAAGTAATGGCACGGAGCACGCAGCGCCTGATATCGGTGGAACGCGAGGACATTCCCGCGTTCGCCAACGAGGAAGAGGAGCACCGTTTCTGGTCCGCGCACAGCTTGGGCTCGCGGATGCTGGCAGAGATGCAGCCCGCGCCCGAGGAAGGTGACGAGTGGGCGCCACCGGCGCGGTCGCGCACCCGCGCCGTGCTGATGCGCTTCAGCGACGATACGATCGCACGAGCCAAGGCGCTCGCTGCGCGGAGGCATGTGCCATATCAGACCATGCTGAAAGAGTTCATGAGTGAGCGCCTCTACGAGGAGGAAAAGCGCGCCGGTCTGCGCTAATGACCCGTTCCTCAATGCGGGTATATATTCTGTGTTGTCCGTGTCGGACTATAGTGGACCCCGTTGTCAGAATCTCCGTCACTTTTGATGTGAGGAGTTGGCACCCTATGCCGCGAGCAGGACACGCTGACGTAACATGGGAAATCGTGCCCGGCCGTACATTTGGTGCTTGATGGTCTTGATTTTGTTCACGAAGCCTTCCAGGGGACCATTGCTCCAGGGCAAGGTCAATGCCGCCAGTATTGCCGATTCATCCTGCTTGAGCCCTTCGGCGAACGACTGCAAGGCCGGCAGATCGCAGTGCGCGACCGCGTCTACCCACGGTGCGAAGGCAGACGGAGTCCGCGCATGAACCATCTGGACGAACGACTGCACCCGCGGATAGGCGGTTGCGGCGGCGGGACAGCGCTCCCGCAACTGCCCTAATGCCTCCTGCTCAGCCGAGGTCAGCAGGGCCGGATCCAGGAGGAGCAGCCAGACCAAACGGCGGCTGGCGGCGCGGCGTGGGGGGACGTCGCTAGTAACCGTCGGAGCGTCGCTCACCGATCGCTGGTGTTTATGCGGGGTCGTGGGGGCTGGTTCCTGCCGATGTTGGCAGACCCATTGAGCAATCATGCGCCGTGATCCGCCATAGCCCTGTGCTTGGATTTCCTTCCACAATTGGACCCCATCGGTGCAGCCTTCCGCCCAGCGTCGTTCTATATAGGCCACAAAGGGCAGCAGTTGGCTGGGTTTGCGCCGATGGGCGGCCCATTCCGGGAAGACATCCGCTCTCACGTATCGGCGGACCGTGACCCGCCCCATCCGCAGTTGACGGGCAATCCGCAGTTGGGATGTGCCCTGGGCATGCAGCGCACGCACCTGGGCGTAGCGTTCCCGCCGCTGGCAATGCCCAGCCTGTCGAGCACTTTGTTCGTGGCGGGAACGACGCACCGACGGCACCCGGTCCGTCGGATCGGGTAAGGCGATGTCCTGCCACTGTGCCCGATGCGCATCCAGCAGGCGTTCGCCCACTTCGCGCACGTTCCGCAAGACATGCCACCGATCCACGACCTGCACGGCCTGCGGCGCCCCCTCGCTGATGCCACGCGCATACTCAGGCGAGCGATCACGACTGACCACCTCGATACAGGGATATTGACGCAACCAGGTTGCCAGGGTAGTAGCCGTGCGATCGGGCAGGAGATCCACGATTTTGTGCTTCTCCAGGTCGGCGATCCCCGTGCCATAGCGATGTCGGCGGCGAAGGGCAAAATCATCGACACCGATGATCCGCGGGGGCGCAGCAGGAGGTACGTCTCCCTGACGGATGAGGCGGCGTAGTGTAGCAGCGCTCAGCCGCATGCGGAGACGTGCGATAAGGCGGCTGCCTCCTTCACCACCCACGGCAAGGGCGACTACTCGCGCAATCTCTTGGGCGCGCGCAGTCCGCCGGGCATACGGACCCAGGAGGTGCGGTAAACGCTCCGTGAAAAGACGACGGGGGCAGTCACGAGCCAAACAATGAAAACGGCGGACGGAGAGGAGGAGGTGCAACGTCACCATGCCCCAAGGCAAGTCAGCGGCCCGCCGCCAATAACGACTATGGATACGCGATGAAGGTGTTGCGCACATGGGGCAGCGCGCCAACGGGCCAATGGAGGTGAGTGTAATCATCAGCACGTCGCCATCTGTCTCCAGGTTCTCCACGCGGAAACCATCCTGGAGCGGCAAAAGAGTGCTGGACAGGTGCTTCGGTGTAATCTTCATACCTTCGTTGTAGCACAGGCATCGCCCACTACATCAAATGTGACGGAGATTCTGACAACGGGGTCCACTTTATCTCCCAGGGGAGTCATCCGTTCCATCCATGAATCTGTGTTTCAGGAGGGCTTCGACGCGGGGATCCAGGTCTTCCTGGATGGGATCAAGCGGCGTCCAGCCCGGAGCTGAGAGAACGGTGAGATCCAACTTCTCCGCCCGGCCATGGCCTGGCGAAGTTTCAGACGCCGGTTGCCCGCCCCGCCGCCCATCGCGTACCCTGTCCGTACCACGGCGGCACTGGACGCGCCGCACTCTGAAGGGGCCGCGACCGGGCGGCGAGGGACACCACCCATGGGGCAGACCTCATCCGCGGCATGGCATCGGCGCCTGCTTCTGCCCTGGCGGCACGCGAGCCTCCGCACCAAGAT
>JANWHO010000216.1 GCA_025450375.1 Chloroflexota bacterium | reverse complement strand
GGAAGCTCAAGCGGGATACCGGCCTCCTGGCTCGGGCCCGCGGCCGCGGCCTGATGGCCGCGATAGACCTGGAGGAGCCCTGGGCCGCCGACCTGGTGAATCAGGCGCGTGAGCGTGGCCTCCTGGTTAACAGTACGGGGCCGTCCACGATCAGGATGGTTCCTCCCCTGACGATCACCGCGGCCGAGGTGGACGAGGGTCTGGCGGTCCTGGGAGAGGTGCTGAGGCACCGATGAAAAGCGACGCCAAGCTGGCCCGCCAGCGAATCATTCGCGGCCTGGTCGCGGCGGGCGACATGCACACTCAGGAGGATCTGGTGGAGGCTCTGCGGCGGGAGGGCACCACGGTCACCCAGGCCACGATTTCCCGGGACATGGTGGAGATTGGTCTGGTTCGGGCGATTCAGAACGGCAAGGTCGTCTACACGCTCCCAGAGGCCGTTAATCAGAATGACAGTGCGCAGGCCCGTCGCCGGCTGGCGCGGATAGTGAGGGAAGTGCCCCTGGCCTTCGGCGACAGCTCGTCCCTGCTCGTGGTGAGAACGTCGCCAGGCATGGCGAATTCGGTGTGCATCACCCTGGATGCCTGTGCCTTCGACGAGGTGGTGGGTACAGTCGCGGGCGACGACACCATCTTCATTGCCCTGCGTTCAGCCAGCGATCGTGAGCGGGTACGAGGCCATCTGACGGAGGTAGGTTTGGCCGTGAACTAAGGAATCGGCGCAAGGGGATGCTACCCAATTTGCGGGCCTTGTGCGGCGGGCTGGTTGGTCATACCATGGGCAAATAGTTATAGCGGCCCGAGGCGAAAACGCTGGATGCAGGAAAATGTAAACGCGCTTGTCCACCGGATTGATGGTGCGAGAATGCGCGAGCTATTAGTTGATTTCGCGAACGTGCAAAGCGTGAATGATCGCGCGCTTGCCGCCGCCGAGTGGTATGCCGGTCTCCTCCGGGCGTCTGGAGCCGTGGAAGCCAGCGTCCGCCGAGAGGGACTGGTCGCGCCGGCCGTGGTGGCGGGGTTTCCCGGCTCGACACGGGCGCCCGCCCTTCAATTCGTTGGGTACCTTGCCTCGCCGGGCGCGGTTCGCCGGCGAGCGTTTTCGGTTGACGGTCACGTCTACGGTCGCGCGGTCGGATCCAGTGCCGCCGGCTTGATCGCGGCGGCGGAGGCGGCCCGAATCCTGGCTACCGACTCGCCGTTGCCAGGCGGTGGGCTGCTATTCCTGGCCCGGCCCATGGGTGACCCGAGCGAAGAATCGGCGGACTATGCGCGGCTGATCGCTCAGGGAGTGGTGGGGAAGGCGGTGGTAATCACCAGCGGACCCTCGCGTATGGTCCCGGTCGCGGGCATGGGCTCCTGTATGTTCCAGGTGGTATTCAGCGCGCCGAGCGAACTCGGGATGGCCTCCGGCCCGCAAGTGACGGTTATCGATGCCGCGCACCTGCTGTGCGGGGCGCTGCGGCGGCGTCACCGAGCCCTGCACGGGGAGTGCGATTCATTGGCCGGCCCGGAGGCGATCGTGGTTGGCCGGATCGGGGGCGGAGAACGGTTCGACTTGATGCCTGGATCCTCGTGGGTGCAGGGCGTTTGGCGGTATGGTCCCTCGCGCGGGGAACGATCCGTCCGGGCCGAGATTGAGAGCATGGCTCGACGGGCCGCCGCCGCCTGTGGAGCGACGGCTCTGGTGACCATGCGGGTTGGCCGGCAACCATTCTGGCTGGATCAGACCCTCCCACTGGTCCGTGGGTTGCAAGCAGGATACCGCGACGCCTGGGGGAGTGATCTGCCGGTGGGCGGTTGCTGCGTCCCTTGTGACATACCGATCTTTCTCGCCCACGGGGTGCCGGCGGTCTGTCATGGTCCGCGCTTGGCGCCGGTGCGGGCGGAGGGTGGCGAGGAGTGCGTGGCGACGGAGGATCTCATTCGCCTGGCGGAAGTGTATCTCCGGCTGAGTGTGTCAATTCTGCGTGAGACCGCCAGGGACCACGAGTCTGGCTCGTCCGAAGCTCGTGCCGCTGTTGAGCCTTCCCGCCTGTCCCAGACAAGTCTGGTAGGGCAGGGGCGCTGTCCGTGACGGTACGTCCGCCGGCACCCTCGCCCGATCTCCGCGTCGTGGCGCCCGCGACCTCCGCCAACCTCGGCCCCGGTTTTGACTCGCTGGCCCTGGCCCTGGATTACTGGAACACCATCGATATCCGCCTTGGCGGTTCGGATTGCCCGCGGATCATGGAAATCGAGGGCGAGGGGGCGGACGCCCTGGAGCGGGATGCCCGGAATCTGGTCCTGCTTGCCATGCATAGGCTGGCCGAGGAGGCTGATCGCCGTTTGCCTCCATGTGAGATTGGCCTCAAAAACAAGATACCGCTGGGGCGCGGCCTGGGTAGTAGCGCCGCCGCGATCGTAGGAGGGCTGGTCGCGGCGGCCGCGCTCCTTCACCTAGATGGGTCTCCCCAGGCGCTGCTTCCGATCGCCCTTAGCCTGGAAGACCACCCCGATAATGTGGCGGCGGCTCTTTATGGCGGTTTTACGGTTGGGGTGCTGGAGAACGGAACCCCGAGGGTTCTGTGTCTGCGGCCATCCGAGGATCTGCGCGCCGTGGTGTTGGTACCGGAGATGTTCGCAGGTACCCTGGAGTCCCGCCAGACCCTACCCGCGTTGATCTCTCGATCCGACGCGGTCTTCAATGGGGGCCGCTGTGCTCTGCTGGCCCTGGCGTTGTGTGAGCGGCGGTGGGATCTCCTGGCGGTGGCGATGGAAGATCGCTTGCACCAGCCACAGCGCGCCCAGATTTTCACCTATTTGGACGAGGCGATATCCGCCGCCCGCACCGCCGGCGCCCATGGAGCCGCCCTCTCGGGCTCCGGCTCGTCGGTGCTTGCGTTGTGTACGGGGAGCGAGGAGGCGGTGGCCTCGGCAATGACCGAAGCCGCCGCCCGCCTTGGCTTGGCCGCCCATGCGCTCATCCTTTCCATGGCTCCTGAAGGCGCGCATAAAGTGCGAACCCTCTCAGCAGAAGGGGCGCGCGTCTAGAATCCCAGGAGCAGCCCCAAGACCCCGCCCAGTTCTCGCAGCGCCTCGGTCGCCTCGGCGCCGGGGATGGCGACCAGGGTGGTTAGGGCGTGAACGGCGGTGGGTAGGTCGAGATCGTCGGCCAGCGCGGCGGTGAAGCGCCGGCGGGTCTCGCGGACCGCCGCGCCGTCCCCGGCCTGCGGGGAACTGTCGCCCGCCCTCTCGGCCAGGGCAGCGGCGAGCCGGGCCGCCTGATCCAACTCCGCCTCGTCATAGTCCCAGGCTTGGCGATAATGGTGCCGGAAGAGGGAGAGGCGAATGGCATCGGCCGAGAAACGCTTGGTCAATTCCCGCACCATAATCAGATTGCCAAGGGACTTGCTCATCTTTACCCCGTCAAGGCGAACAGGAGCATTGTGCATCCAGATTTGGGAGAAGGGCGCCTGACCGGTGGCGTTCTCGCTCTGGGCGATCTCGCAGCTATGATGAGGGAAGATCAAGTCGTCGCCGCCCCCATGGATGTCAATCCGCGGTCCGAGATACCGAATAGCCATGGCGGTACACTCGATGTGCCAGCCGGGGCGCCCGTCGCCCCATGGGCTGGGCCACGATGGTTCACCATCCGCGCCCGCCTTCCACAAGACGAAGTCCAGTTCGTCACGCTTGTTGGGATCGGTGGGCAGGTCGCCGGTCTCGGCGAAGCGCGCGGCCATCTCCTGGCGCGATAAGCGGGCCAGAGCGCCGAAACTGGGATCGGTCCGGTTACTGAAATAGACGTTGTTTCCGGCCTGATAGGCGTGACCGTTCGCCAAAAGGCGCTCAATGAGCGACTGCATCGTGGGGATCTCCTCGGTGGCCCTGGGATAGTGGGTGGGAGGGAGTACGTTCAGGTTGGCCATGTCACGCTGGAATTGCGCCGTTTGCTCACGGCCAAGATCATCCCACGCCACCCCGAGTTCACCGGCTTTCCGGAGGATATCGTCGTCGATGTCGGTGACGTTCTGGGTGTACCGTACCTCGTGGCCCATGTGGCGGAGAAAGCGAATCAGTACATCAAAGTTTACATAACTGAACGCATGGCCGAGATGGGTCGTATCGTAGGGGGTGACGCCGCAGACATAGAGACTGACCAGGGGGCCAGGAAAGAAGTCATCTAGCCGCCGAGTCATCGTGTTATACAGCCGCACGAAAAGCTCCTCCGCGTTTCACACGCCGGATGGTCATACTTGGGAGGTTACGCGCCGAATAATGTCCTTGAGCCGCCCAATTTCCGCCTCATAACTGGATCGCGTCTGGCGCAGTTCCGCCTCATACCCCTCGCGCATCCGCTCTTGACGAGCTTCCACCTCGCGCTGGAGGAGTTCGATCCGTTCGGTCAAGTTGAGAATTACCTCGACGCCGGCCAGGTTCACCTTCAGCTCCTCCATGAGGCGGCGAATCAAGCGGAGGCGCTCAATATCCTTGGGGGTAAAGTAGCGAATGCGCCCCGTTCCCCGATGAGGCGCGATGAGTCCCAAACGTTCATAATGGCGTAGGGTTTGTTGATGTACATTCACGGCCTCCGCCGCCACCCGGATGGTGAAGCGCAGCCCGAGTCCATTCTCCTCGCTATTCACATCTACTTCGCGAACTATAGTGGGCATCCTGACCTCCAAACGAACCACCGTGCTCCCGGCCGCAGAGAACTTCGATGGCCGGAGGACGCGTCCGCGGGCGTTGGCTATTGAGCGGTGGCCCTCATAGAATTGAGCGAGGACAACTCATCAAACAATTCTCGTTCACGGTTGGACAGCGGGCTTCCCTGGGTTCCCGGCAGCAGCGCATGCACCTTCACCAGCAAGTCACCCCGCGTGCCGTCCTTCAATCGGGGCAGCCCCTGGCCGGCCAGACGGAATTGCTTGCCATTCGCGGTGCCCGCTGGAACCTTCAACAAGAGCTTCCCCTTGACGGTGGGCACCACCGTCTCGCCGCCCAGCACCAGGGTTGTATAGGGCACGTCAAGATCGGACAGCAAATTATCTTCTTCTACCCGGAAGCGTGCGTGTGACTTCAAGGTGACCACCAGGTACAGGTCTCCCCGTGGGCCGCCCCCCGCTCCCGGATTCCCCTCGCCGGCGATCCGAATCCGCGAGCCGTCCCGGACCCCAGCCGGAATCTTCACTTCGATTCGGCGCGAGAAATTGGTCCAGCCGGTTCCCTTGCAAGCGGGGCAGGTCTTGCCATCCTGGTCGAGGCCAGTCCCCCCGCACTTCGCGCAGCGATCCTGGCCGGTGAGGGTGAACATGCGCTGCCCCCCGGAGAATGCTTCCTCCAGGGTTACCTCCACCGGCTGCTCGATATCCTCTCCACGCCTGGCTCGGGCCGGGGGCGGCTGAGTTCGCGTGGCGCCGCCGCGGGTGGCCTGACCAAAGATGGTCTGGAAGAAATCGCTAAAGCTCTCGCTGCCACCTTCCGTGGCGGTACCGCCGCCGGCTGTTCCAGTACGGGCCCGCCCGCGAGCCGCCGCCTGTCGCATGGCCGCGCCCATATCGAAGCCAGGGCGGTTCCAATTGGAACCCAAGGTATCATATTTTTGCCGTTTATCCGGGTCAGTCAGAACCTCATGGGCCTCGTTGATTTCCTTGAAACGCGCCTCGGCGGCCTTGTCGCCCGGATTCAAGTCTGGATGATATTTCCGGGCCAGTTTCCGGTACGCCTTATTGATGTCACCGGAAGGCGCCGTCTTTGGCACTCCCAGCACCTTATAGTAGTCCTTATATTCCATGGTCACTCACCAGCATCAAAGTTGGAAGGTGTGTCGCCGTAGCGCGGCATACATCAATCGCGGTTACGCCCGTTGCGTACGGAGCCCGTGCTCCCCAGGCGACCGGCGGCCAGCACATCCACGCTGTTGGGGAGAAGTGATTCGAGGCGCCCACACGCCTCCCCCAGGCCGCGGAGGTCTCCGTGATCGACGAAAGTTTGGACATCCACCACGGCGCCGCTGATCGCGCCGGCCGTGTGCTCGTCGCTCACGGTGCCGCTGTCCAGCAGGCGACGGCCATTATTGAGGAGCCGCTCAGCCTTGTCAAGAAGCTCGGCCTCCTGGCGTTTCCGCGCGTCCTCCTCCGCGAACTCAGCGGATTCGGCGATCAAGCGCTCAAGCTCCGCTTGGCTCAGATTGGTGCTGGCGGTAATGGTAATTTGCTGCTCCCGACCGGTCGACAGATCGCGGGCGGAGGCGCTGACGATTCCATTGTGATCGATATCGAACGTCACCTCGATTTGAGCCTGGCCAGCGGCGGCTGGGTCAATCCCATCGAGATTGAAGTGACCTAGGGACTCGTTTTCGGCCACCAGATCACGCTCTCCTTGCAGGACGTGAATGTCCACGCCGACCTGGTTATCCTGGCCGGTGGTGAAGATCTCGGTCCGCCTGGTCGGAATTGACGAGTTCCGATTAATCAGGCGGGTGAAAAATCCGCCCACGGTCTCCACGCCCAGGGAAAGCGGGGTCACGTCAAGCAGGACCACATTCTTCAATTCTCCAGTCAGAATGCTTGCCTGCACGGAGGCGCCCAGGGCCACCACCTCGTCCGGATTCACTCCTTGCCGGGGAATCTTTCCGGTAATCTGCTGCACAATCTGCTGGATCACCGGCATGCGGGTCGAACCACCGACCAGGACCACTTCGCTAATATCGTCCTCGCTGATCTGGGCGTCCTCCAGGGCTTGGCGGAAGGGCCGGATGCAGCGATAGGTCAATTCGCCGGTCAACTCCTCGAATTTTGCCCGCGTCAACTCCATGTCCAGATGTTTCGGGCCGGTGGCATCAGACGTGATGAACGGCAAATTGACCGTGGTGGTGACGACGGTGGACAACTCAATCTTCGCCCGTTCGGCCGCATCAAGCAGTCGTTGCAGCGATTCACGTTCCTTGGTGAGGTCAATCCCGTGCTCGGTCAGAAACTGCTCGGCCAGGTACTCGACGATCTTAATATCGTAGTCGTCGCCCCCCAGCCGGGTATCGCCACAGGTCGCCTTCACCTCGAAGACCCCGTCGCCCACATCGAGGATTGAGACGTCAAAGGTGCCGCCTCCGAGATCCCAGACCAGAATAGTCTCCAGCTTCTTCTTCTCCAGCCCATACGCCAGGGCCGCCGCGGTGGGCTCGTTGACGATCCGGAGCACTTCCAGGCCGGAAATCCGCCCCGCGTCCTTGGTCGCCTGGCGCTGAGCGTCATTAAAGTAGGCAGGCACGGTCACGACCGCCGCCGTCACTTCCTCGCCCAGAAACACCTCCGCGTCGCGCTTGAGCTTTTGCAGAATGATGGCCGATATCTCTTGCGGGGTGTATTCACGATCGTCAATGACGATCCGTTGATTCGTCCCCATCAGCCGCTTGATCGACATCAGAGTACGCTCTGGGTTGACCACCGCCTGGCGCTTGGCAAGCTGACCAACCAGGCGCTCGCCCTTCTTGGTAAAGGCCACCACGGAGGGAGTGAGGCGGCTACCCTCAACATTAGGAATGACTATCCGCTCACCACCGTCAACCGTCGCGATGACGGAGTTGGTCGTGCCCAGATCGATACCCACCACTCTTCCCATGTGCCGCCTTCCTTCATTTAAGGGGCCATCACTGGCTTAAGTATAAAACTTGAGTCTGGCTTTGTCAAGGATACAGCAACTAGTCAGAAGAATGCTATAGCCCATTCAGCAATCCATAGGTCCGCCTTGGCACGAGGATCTCGGTCGCTGACCCTTTCGCCGCGACGGAGATCGTCCGGTCGAGGGCGCCGGACTGGCTCACCAGCCCGAGCGTACCCTTGCCGCCAGCAAGGAACCTTGGATCCAGTCCCATGGCCGCGCCTGCCGGCGCCGTGCCGCTATAAAGGAGAGTGATTCCAGCGTCCGAAATCAGGTAGCCGCGTGGTTCGAACGGCCAACGCAGCCATCGCCTCCATACCGGCGCCGCCCAGGGCTCCGCGGAATCGGCGAATGCGATTTCCACCAGTCCGCCGGCCACGGCGAGGAGCCTGCCTCGCGGGGTGGCGATGTCGCGGATAGCGAGCGCGCCGGAGGGCTCTTCGGCCAGGGTCTTGAAGGGACTGGAGACCCCCACGAGTATGCGCGCCACCGGCATGCTCGCGACTACCGTACCGCCGGTGGCCAGCAGGGCGCTGAGAGTCCCACGATCGCCCTGAGAGAGCTGGTCTGGGGTACTGGCCAGCACGATCGCCGTATTGAGGGCCGGCAGATGGGCGCCGTCCAGATGGGTGAGCACGGGCGCCGCCACGTTGTCACGGGCGAGGGCGGCCAGCGAGGTCCAGGCATAGCCGTCATCGGCTCGGAGGGCCAGGGCCGCGCCGGCAGTCCGGAGGGCAGACTCATTCGGGGCCAGCACCACGGTGTCGGGCCGGCCTGGGGCGGAGCCCATGATCGCTCGTAACAAGGGAAAACTGGCGGAGACGCGCGCGAACATCTGGGTGGGATCGTACATAATACGATGGGTATCGTTGAAGAGGCCCTGGCCTTTGATATTGTAGTTCCAGACCGCGATTCCTTGCAGCGTCCCCCCTTGCATCGCTAATTGGGCCAGGTAGATGCCGTTCGCCACCGCGTCCGCGATGGTGCCGGGATCGCTGCTGGCCCCGTTCAGGCCCCAACTATTGGCGGTCGACCACAACCAGAGCGGGCGGTGGTACTGGGCCGCGTAATATCCCAGGGTGCGGACCAGAGCGAAAAGCGAGATCAGGTCGCCCTCGCGCAGGGGAGTGCTATAGAGCCCGTCACGGGGATAGGCATCGAAGGTGACCACGAAGTTGCTCGGCGCCTCGCGGAACACCGCCTCCAGGTCCGGCCCCTCGTGCTGGTAACGGCCATAGCCGCCACAGAACGACATGGTCACCAGTACCGAGGGGTCGATCCTTTCCCATTGCCTGGCGCTCCACGTCTCGTAATCCGCGATGTAATCCGCTTGAAACCGTCCCACCGCCTCCTGGCGGGTTGGATCGTTTCCGGCATCATGCAGACCGTAGCCATGCCCGGCCCGGAACGCCCGATCCGCCCAGATCGAGTAGTCGCCATCGGCCGGCTCGTCTCCCAAATTGATCATCATGATCGTGACTGCATTGGGGCGAATGAGCGTGGCATCCACCCAGTGGTAGTAGGTAAGAATGTCGTGCTGATAGTCCGGTGACTGGAAGGCGGCGCTCTTCCCCCCGTGCTCGTACAGATTGCCCTTCGCGTCTCGGCGCAGATCCTGAGGATGGGCGAGATCCCATGCCTGGCCCATCTGAATCTGGTAGCCGATGGGGAAGACAACCCGCATCCCAAGCTGGCGTGCCGCCGCGAGGGCATTCATCTGGGCCCGGACCATCACCACCGCATCGGCGTGCCGTGGGTCGCCGCGGTTCACATAGGCCGTCCACACGGCGTAGGAGAGGGCGGGCTCCCCCTTGGCCGCGCCAACCTCGCCGGGGTTATTGTGCCCGA
The DNA here is from genome assembly GCA_025450375.1 of Chloroflexota bacterium. The sequence continues at coordinate 292 of JANWHO010000216.1, read as the reverse complement.
GCCAGACCATGTTGGCGCCCGCCGCCTGCTGCCTGGCCATCTCTGCCTTGAGGGTTGTGACACTGTCACCGGGATACGCATCCATGGCCCAGCCGGTGTAGGGCGGCCCGGTAATGGTCGCGGGGCCGGCGGTGGACGGAAGATTGGCCCGGAGCAGAGTGCCGAGAAGGATGACCAGGGCCAGCACGATGCGCGCCCCACGCGCCCTGGCCATACCACACTGGCCCCATTTCACGATTTGATTGTCCTTCCGAGAAGAAACGTCTCAGCCTCGCGCGGCTCCTCCTGAAGC
>JANWHO010000215.1 GCA_025450375.1 Chloroflexota bacterium | reverse complement strand
TCCCACAGCCCGATTCGCCCGCGAGGCCAAACACCTCGCCCGGTTGAATGGAAAAGGAGACTCCATCGACCGCGACGGCGGGGCCGCGGGGGGTGATGAAGTCAACCGTGAGATCGCGCACCTCCAGCAGCGTATCGGCACTGCTGGTTTTCTCGGAACTCCAGGGCAAGGACGGAGCGATCATGCTCATGGAGTTACCCGCGAGAGGGCGGCGGCCGCCCGTGCCTTCACCTGGCTCCGGTACTGCTTCGCCACCTTGATCGCGCGCAGGCGGGGATTACTGATCGCGTCGATCCCATAATTGATAAAGACGAGCGAGGTAATGGTGAGCGCGATTGCGAGGCCGGGGAAGAGGAAGTGCCACCAGGTCCCGCTGAGCAGAGTCGCGTTTGCCTGGGCCCAATAGAGGGTGGTACCCCAACTGATCGTGTTAATATCGGCGAAACCGAGGAATTCCAGACCGGCCTCGGCCAGAATAGCGCCGATAAAGGTAAAAATAAAGCTTGACACCAACAGGCTGATCATGTTGGGGAGGATTTCGAAGAAGACGATGCGCCAAGTAGGTTCACCGCTCACATACGCCGCCTGGACAAAGTCACGGTTACGCAATGACATGGTTTGGGCGCGCAGCACCCGACCACCCCAGGCCCAACCGGTGACCGACAGGATAATAATCATCCCCAGGCCGCCCTTAACGGGAAGGTAGGCGCTGGCGACAATCAGCAGCGGTAGCTGTGGGATGACCAAGAAAATGTTCATCACCATGCTGAGCACTTCGTCCACCCAGCCGCCGACATAGCCTGACACCATGCCAACCAGGCAGGCCAACGCCAACCCTAGCACCCCCACGGCGGCGGCGACGGTGAGTGAGAGGCGGGCTCCATAGACAACCTGGGCAAAAATATCCTCCCCCTGCTGGTTGGTGCCGAACCAGTCAGTGGAGGAAGGAGAGGCATCCGATGACGCGCTACCAAGTGAGCCCGGATCATAGGGGGTAAGCAAGGGAGCGAAGATCGCCGCCAGCACGATAATCAGCAAGACGATACTGCCGACCAGAGCGAAGCGATTGCTGAGCAGCAGTTTGAGCCAACCCGGCACCCCTATCCGGCCACGGCGCACGCGCGGAGGCGCCGGCAGTTCGGGCAAAGGCACGACGCGCGGTACCATGCTGGAAGGGCTTGATAACGTATCCCGAGGCGCCGGAGCAATGGTTCTATCTTCTATTTGCATGCCTGTCGCCCTCGTGTTTCCCCACTAATTGGCCCGCGCTCGCGGATCGAGCCAGGTATAGAGCAGGTCCGCGATAAAGTTCGCGATCAACACCGCCGCGGTGATGAGCAAGAATAGCGCTTGCATGAGAGGATAATCATTGCCTTGCACGGCTAATACTAGAGTATAGCCCACCCCCGGATAGCTAAACACATCCTCGATTAAGACCAAACCGGTAATGATGTAGCCCATGGTAATCGCGAAACTGGTGATCTGCGGCAACAGGGCATTTCGGGCCGCGTAGCGGAACATCACCCGACGGTCGCTCAAGCCTTTAGCCTGCGCCATGGTAATGTATTCCTCCGAGAGCACATTGATCATCACATTGCGCATCCCGAGGAGCCAGCCGCCAATGGAATAGAGTAGAAAGGTAAGGACGGGTAGGGCGGCGTGATCGGCCGCGCTCCGGATAAAGGACCAACTCCAGGAAATGTGCTGGTTGTCGGCATAGGCGTGATTGAGGGGAAATAATCCAGCCTGGGCCCCGATGAAATAGAGGATCAACATGGCCAGGAAGAACGGAGGGAAAGAATAAGTGAACATGGTGAGGGGGGTGACGATGGAATCGACGGCGCCGCCGCGCCGCCAGGCGGCGATGATCCCGAGCACCGTCCCAATCACAAAGGCGAGAAGGGTGGCACTGCCCGCGAGGACCAGGGTCCAGGGCAGAGTGGTGGCAAGGATTTCACTGACTCGCGTGGGATACTGGGAATAGGAGACGCCAAGGTCGCCGTGCAGGAGATTACTCAGATACTGGACGTATTGCACGGGGAGCGGATCGTTGGACGCGCCAAGCTCGATCCGAATGGCATCGAGAATATGCGGGTTACTTGCCAGTTGGTCGCGGAATCGGGCGGCGAAGGCGCTAACCGGATCGCCGGGCATCAGGCGCGGGAGGAAAAAGTTGATCGTGACCGACGCCCAGAGAGCAACCAGGTAGAAAATGATCCGCCGGGATAAGTATCGCATCGATCACCCCCGCGCCTTGCATGTGACTTGGGTTACCCGCGTCAAGGATACTGGTGGGGAAGCGCACACACTTCCTTACCAGTATCCTGATGCGACGCTATATCTTACTTGACCGGCTTGAGGCTGGTCCACACCTTGAGCCTCATCGAGACGTCGTTAACCGAGGACGACGTGTAGCGGTTGGCGTTGGTTGGCCACCCGGTGAAGTGCAGGGTGCTGTAGGTGCTCCAATCGGCCGAGTAGACGACCGGGATGATCGGCAGGTCTTGCAGGAAGATCGCTTCAACCTGATTCATGAGCTTGTGCTGCAGCGCGGTGTCGCTGGTCTCGCGGAATTGCTTGAGCAGGGCCGATGCTTGCGGGCTCATGTACCGCTCGAAATTGTCGGTTCCGGTGAGCGTGGCGTCCGTGCCGACTGGGGTAAAGGACTCCTGGCTCATGAAGCCCTCGAAGTAGTCGTACGGGGTGTTGGTGGTGTTCACCCAGTGGAATTGACCGTTGCCGCCGGGGAGCGTTCCCTTGCCGGTTTGGTCAAACCACTGAGGCTGCGTCATCAAGTTGATCTTGAAGTCGATGCCGATGGCCTTGAAGTTTTGCTGGAGGATCTGCGCGTCCAGATCCCAATCGGACCAGCCGTTGATTACATTGAAGGTGAAGGTGACACGGTTACCGTTTGGATCGTACAGGTCGCTGCCCTTATAGGTGAACTTCGCCGCCATAAGGGTAGCCTTGGCCTTGGCTGGGTTGTAGGTAGCCATCTCCTTGGCCTGCGCGGCAAGGGCGGGATTCATCCAGTTCGGCCAGGGACCATTGACCCCAAGAGCGTCCGAGGCTGGCTCGTACCCGGTCTCCCCGATCTTCCAGATCTTCTGGCGATCGATCGCGTAGCTGAGGGCCTTGCGGAACTGCGGCATGCTGTAGGGATACTGCTGGTCGTTCATCCACAGGGCCACCGGGCCGACCGTGGTGTAGTCACAGTTGAAGTGGGTCGGGTCCTTACCCGCGTAGACCTTCGCGCAATTGGGGATGAAATTGCCGGTCTGGTCCAATTGACCCTGGCTATTGGCCAGGAGGGCCGCGTCATTCCCGGTAAAGGACGGCACATGAATGCCGTCGAAGTTGACGGGCTGCCAGTAATAGGGATTCTTGGCCAGAGTGTAACTCTGGGGCGAGAAATCGGTGACCTGGGTGAAGGGGCCGGTGCCCACCGGGTTGGGGTTCGCGAAGGTGGTCGGGCTGGTGATCCTGGAATAGATGTGCTGCGGAATGATCAGGGTAAGGTTGGCGATTTTGCGGAAAATGGTGGTGTTCACCGAAGTAAAGTTGAAGGTAGCCTGGTTACCGCTGGCGGTCACGCTGGCCAACTGGGCAGGCTTGGCGAACAGGCCCTGCTGATCGGCCGCCGCATATTTCTTGCCGTAATTGAAGGTGAAAGCGACATCCGCGGCGGTGAAGGGCTGCCCGTCCGACCATTTCACTCCGGGACGAATGGTGAAGGTCAGGGTCTTATTGCCGTTACTCCAGGAAAAGCCGGTGGCCAGCCAGGGGTAACTCTTGCCGGACGCTCCGGGAGGAACGTTGACGATCATCATCGGCTCATAGATGCCGAAGTCCGTGAAATCCATCCGGCCCGCCGGATCAAAGAGATTGAAGTTACGCGACATGGTGGTCTTGAAGTTCTGGTAGGTCGTCAAATAGATCGGCGCCGCTTTTGCTTGATGCGCGGAGGAAGTAGCGGCAGGGATAAGGCCGCCGGCGAGCGCCGCGGCGCCGAGAAGCGCGGGCGCGAGGAAGCGAGAGCGCGAAAGACCCTTCATCCTTATGTTCCTCTGTTCTGAATACTACGGCGGATTCCGTGCAAGAGGCGATTAGAAGTACCGGATGAGTAAAGCGTGATCCATCCGGCTCGGCCTGCCGACCATCATCCCCCTTTCAACCATTCCTAGAGCAGCGACAAAGTTTCGGAACTGCTACCGGAAATCGCTTGCTGGCACGTAGGCTAGCACAGCGCGGGAGGGCTGTCAATACCGGAATTGCATCCCCGGTCGTATCAGGTTGAAGCCCCTGGAGCGCCCTGAAGCACAGAAGCACCGAGGGAATGGAAAACACAGATGACTACCCTGGTCCCAGGGTGAGGCTGGACAAGCGAGGGTGAGGGAACGGAGCCGCGTTCTGTGTTTTCCATCCCTTCCGTGCTTCTGTGCTTTAGGAATTGTTGCTTCTCCGCGCCGGGATTGACGGCGCGCGGGTCCAGTCGTATAGTTGGAAGCGGTTCCGGAAAACAGAGAGGTTCGAGTCAGCATGAATGGGAGCCAGGCCAAGATTTCCGGCGGTGTAACCCGCGCCGCTATCCGTGACGTGGCCGCGCTTGCCGGAGTGTCCATCGCCACCGTGTCCCGCGTGCTGAACGACCGCCCGGACGTGGCCCCCGCCACCCGCGAGTTGGTCCTGCGCTATGTACGCGACCTTGGCTATATGAGCAATCGGAACGCCCGCGCCCTGGCCGGCAAGCAGACCGGTCTGATCGGCCTGGTGGTTCCCTTCGCGCGAGACGGGTTTTTCTCCGAAATCATCGAGGGGGCCAGCGAGGCGGTCTACGAGCGCGATGCCCGGCTGGTGCTCTGTCCGACCCACCATCACAAGGACCGCGAAGTCTCGATGCTGGAGCATCTGATGCACGGGGCGACCGATGGCTCGCTTCTGGTGTTGCCTCTCGAATCGATGGCGGAACTGCGCGAAATCCAGCGCGTTGACCTACCCTTCGTGGTGATCGATCCGAGCACTCCGCTCGATCAGGACGTGCCGGTGGTCGCGGCCACCAACTGGGCTGGAGGGCGGAAGGCGACGGAGTACCTGATCGGGCTCGGTCACACTCGGATCGGGGTGATTACCGGATTCCGGGGGTGGTGCGCCAGTATCGATCGTTTGGCTGGGTATCACTCGGCCCTCATGGCGGCTGGACTGCCAATTATCCCCGAGTACGTGCGGGAGGCGGACTTTTGGATTGAGGGAGGCCAGCGCGCGGCGCGTGAGTTGCTAGCGCTTCCCAATCCCCCCACCGCCATCTTCGCCATGAGCGACGCCATGGCGGTGGGGACGCTTTACGCGGCTCGCGAACGCGGCGTACAGGTGCCCCGCGACGTATCGGTGGTTGGTTTCGACGATATCGCGATGGCCTCCCTCGCCTATCCAGCCTTGACCACTATTAGCCAGCCTTTGCAGGAAATGGGCAGGCTGGCCGTGACCTTACTCTATCGGCAGATTAGCGGACAACCGCTGGATGCCAACAGAGTCGAGTTATCCACCAAACTGGTGATTCGCGACTCTACCGCCCCACCGCCAACCACCTGATTTCCGACCCCTAGAGGTAGGCCTCCTGAAATACAGAAAACACAGATGGCCTTCAATGCCCGACGGAGGCTTGACTAGAGGGGACACGTGGCACCGAGACCCGCCACTCTGGATGCGTCGCGGACTCGCCGCGAACCGCCCCCGTATAGGCGGAACGCAGACGCATGGTGATGGGGCCAATCGTGCCGTCGCCCAGGGCGAGCCGATCGATACTGCCGATCGGTTGCATCTCGGCAGCCGTCCCACACAAGAATGCCTCGTCGGCCAGGTAGAGTTCGGTGCGGCCGATTCGGCGCTCCTCGACCCGCAGGCCCAGGTCCTCCGCT
>JANWHO010000214.1 GCA_025450375.1 Chloroflexota bacterium | reverse complement strand
CTCCAGGCCCGCGCCCCTGGCTCGCCTGCGTAGGATGATGATTGCATCGCCGTCGATTCCGGTCGCGGTGACTCTATCCGCTGGCCGCTACCGGGGATGCGGTCGTGTCGGCCACGCAGGCATGACGAATGGCCAATATGATCAGCAGCCAGCCGTCATGCGTCCGGGGCTGCCGGCCATCGATGTGGATACCGGCCAGCATCTCGGTCGTCCGCGCGTCCAGGCCGAGATCCCCGGCTAGGGCCGCCAGCACCGGAGGGATCGTGGGCGGTAGGGCCACGGCCACCGGTTCGCCGAACAGCTCGGCCGACGAGAGGCCAAGCGCCACGGCCAGGGCATGTACCACGTCCAGGGACGGACGCTCCTGGGTGCCATGTTCAAGTTGCGAGACATACGAAGGGCTCACGCCGGCCGCGCGCGCCAGATCCTTGGCGGCCAGGCCCAGGGCTTTTCGCCGCCGCCGGATACGGGCGCCCAATTCACCGTCGCCGCGCGCGCGCTTATTCGTGGTGCGTGCCATGAGCGTATCATAGCGTGGGGTTTACCTGGCGGTAAAGGGCAAACCCGTAGGAACTGTCCGCGACATTACTTGGGCTATCAGGTACCTTTGAGGGAAGAGCGGAGAGTGATGGGCGCGGGTAAGACAGTGGATCCCAGGCGGAGCGAACAGGCAACCGCAAGCGCGCGGCAGCCGATCCTGGTGGTTGAGGATAACCCCCAGTTGCTGGATGTGCTCGGGATGCTGCTCGACTACGAGCGCTATCTCGTCATTCTCAAGGCGGATGGGCAGGAGGCCCTGGACTGGTTGGCGCGCCAGTGTCCGGCCCTGCTGATCCTCGACTGGCGACTGCCGAAGGTGGGCGGTGATCGCGTCCTTGCCGCGACCCGCGAGCGGTACGGGCCCCAGGTGCCGATCCTGGTGCTCTCGGCCGTCGCCGATTCCCCGGAGGTACGCCAGGCCGGCGCGGATGCCTACCTTCGCAAACCCTACGATATCGAGGAATTGGTCGCCACGATTCGCCGATTGCTCGCGGCCTAGCCGGCCGCGCCACCTCACGCCTCCTGGCCCAGTTCCAGCGCCAAATAGGTGGCGGCAATGATATCCTCGACCCCTATCCCGGCATGGCGATACAGGTCGCTGGGCGCGCCGGACTGACCAAATTCGTCAACCCCGAGGGGGACGGTCGGCGCCCCGTGGACACTGCCCAGGAAGGCCAGGCTATGGGCCGAGGCGTCCTGCACGGTGACGATCGGGAAGCGCCGCTCCTGGTCCGGCAAGAGCGTGCTCAGATGGCCGAGCCGAGCGGGCAGGGAGCTATCGTGCGCGTCGTGGCGCCTACGACTCCGCGCCTCGCGGAGGGCCGAGAAGAGGCGACCGGGACTGGTCACGTGAATAACCGTGGCGGCGATCTCTTCCTCGGCTAGGCGAGCAGCCGCCTCCACGGCCTCCGGCGCCATTGCCCCGCTCGTGATAATCTGGACTCGCTGGGCCGCGGTTGCGTTGGGCAGCACGTCGAGCCCCTCGATCAGCCGGTAGCCCCCCGCCAGAACCTGGCAGCGCAACTCCGCCTCGCCGAGCCGGTTCAGCGGTCCCGCCATCAGGTTCTGGTCAATCGGCTTGGTCGAAAGACGGAGGTACGTGGAACGTCCTCCCACCCGGTCACAGCACGCGCGCAGCGCCGCGAGCAGGATCCACTCCACCTCGGCGGCGAATGCCGGCTCGTAATAGTCGAGGTTGGGGAGCTCGATCCCCAGCGACGCGGTTACCGTCGACTGGTGAGCGCCCCCCTCCGGGCTCAGGCTCACGCCCGACGGCGTGCCGGCAAAGATGATCTTGGCACCGTTGTAGAGGGCGTAGATGAGCGCGTCCAGGCCCCGGCAGACGAAGGGATCGTAGACCGTGCCGATCGGGAAAAGCTGCTGGCCGGAAATCTCATAGCTGAGTCCGAGCTGCCCAAGCAGAAGGAACAAGTTCATCTCAGAGATGCCCAGCTCGATATGCTGCCCCGTCGGACCGGGAAGCCAACGCAAGACACGCCGCGCGTCTTCCTGATAATCCCGCGGTTCTCGCGGCGCGAAGACACCCACCTTGCTCACCCAGTTCGACAGGTGCGTCGAGATCGAGACGTCTGGCGCGGCCGTGACTACGCGCGCGCCGAAAGCCGGTAGATCCGCCAGCCGTGGGAGGATACGGCCCAGCGCTTCCTGGGTCGAGAGCTGCTTTGGGAAGGAGAGGCCAAGGCCGGCCGGGATCGTGTCGGCGGCCACCAGCGGCTCCGGCTCACCCGAAGAGGCGCGGAGGCGGGCCGCCGCCGCGCGGCACCAGCGCCCCTCGGGCGAGTCGGCCGGGAAGGCGTCCCATTCGGCGCCCTCCGCGATCCCCAGATCCCCCGCGAGCGTCGCAATCTGGGCGGCCCCCAGAAGCATGGAGTGGTTGTGGGCATCGCCCGCGAACGGAAGACCCCATCCCTTGATCGTATAGGCGAAGACGACCGCCGGCGCGGTTGGTGGGTTATCAGGGGTCCCGTCGACCTCGGCGAAAACGCGCAACAGCTCGGCCAGATCGTGTCCGCCCAGGCTACCCAGCAACTCGTGGAGGGTCTCGTCGGGCGTGCCGTGCAGGGCTTTCGCGATATCGAGATCCTCCGGGGCATCCAGACCAGCGGGACGGGTCAGGCGCGCGCGCAACTCAGGTCCACGACGGCGCAGGAGGCTCTGATACTCCTCATTGCTCATCTCGTCGATGCGGCGTCGCAGGGCGGCGCCCCCGGCGCCCTGGAAGACCTGGCGCAACTTTTGCCCATATTTGGCCTCGAATACCCGCCAGCCCGCGGCCGCGAAGAGTCCTTTCAGCTGAGCGGCACGGACGCCGGGAACAATCCGATCGAGGCTCTGCCGATTGAGGTCGACGATCAGCATCACATTGTCGAGACCGGCCAGGGCCTCCTCGACCGCCGCTTCCCAGACGTTTCCTTCGTCCAACTCGGCGTCGCCGACAATCGCCACGAATCGGCGCGACGTGACCCGGCCGAAACGCGCGCTCGCGTAACGGGCCGCCGCGGCGGCGAAGATCGGGGCGACGGCGCCGAGACCGACCGAGCCGGTACTGAAGTCAACCGGGTCGGGGTCCTTGGTCCGGCTCGGGTAGGCTTGCAGCCCGCCGAACTCCCGCAAGCTGGGCAGATAGGCCCGATCCAGATTACCGAGCAGGTATTGGACGGCATGATAGGCGGGCGAGGCATGCGGCTTGACGCTGACCCGATCGCCCGGGCCAAGATGGTGGAAGTAGAGGGCGGTCAGGATAGAGACAATCGAGGCCGAGGAAGCTTGATGCCCCCCCACTTTCAGATCGCCGGCATTGGGCCGCAGGTGATTGGCGTGGTGCACCATATAGGTAGAGAGCCAGAGGACCCGGCGCTGGATGCGGTCGAGCACCGCGTACTCGTCCGGTCGCGGCGGATGCGTGCTCTCGCCGGCGCGCCGGCTTGCGGGAGATGTCACGGTCTACACACTTTCGCTGGGGGAAGGTCAAGGCGCCTTGGTCACGAGCGTTCGGCCAGTTGCCGCCGCAGTTCCTCTATCTGATCCAGTAAGCGGATCGCCACTTCCAGGCCGGCCATGTTCAGTCCCAGGTCACGCTCCATCCTCCGGATCCGGCGAATCCGCCGCACGTCCTCCTCGGTGTAGCGGCGGGCAGCCGGGCGCCGCTCTCCTTCGCCACTCGGCGTCGGCAAGGCGACCCGCTCGTAGCGGCGCAGTTGCGCCCGCGGCATTTCCAGCACCTCGCATACCGTCTCGATCCTGTAGTAGGTGGTTGACATTATGCCGCCCCTCCCGCGGCCAGCGGCTCGCCCCGCAGTTCGGCCAGGCGGACGAACAGCTCCCGCTCGTCCGACGTCAACCTGGTCGGGAGCACCGCGTGTACCTCGACAAACAGATCACCGGCGGTGGCAGGGTTCTTGAGCCGCGGCATCCCCTGGCCCCGCAGGCGAATGGTGGTCCCGTTCTGGGTTTCCGGGGGCACCCGCACCGCCAGCCGGCTCCCCCTGAGGGTCCGCACATGGACCTCGCCCCCCAGCATACAGGTAGTCAGATTCACCGGCGCCTCCACCCGCAGGTTATCGCCCTCGCGCCGGAACCGCTCATGCGGGGTCACCGCGACGACCAGATAGAGGTCGCCCGCCGGGCCGCCGTTGCGCCCCGGATTGCCCTGGCCGGCCAGCCGCACCCGCGATCCGTCGCGCACCCCACGGGGAATGGCGGCCTCGATCGTCCGGGCCACTCCTGACGGGCCGGTAAGGGTAAACGTGACGGTGGTGCCGTTGAAGGCGTCCGCCAACGAGACGGTCACTTCCGCCTCCACATCGCTCCCCTTGCTGGGCCCGCTCCGGCCCCGGCTCCCTCCGGCGCTCCCGAAGAGATCGCCGAAAAAGTCCGAGTAGGGACTCTCCTGGCCGAACATATCCCGCAGGTCGTCCTCGGAGGCCGTCCGGTAGCCGGAGGATGTCCGCGGACCGGCCCCGGACGCGGCGCCCGAGGTGGCGCGGGCGAACTCCGCCGGGGTCGCCGTCCCCCCGCCGGCCCTGTATTGTTCATACTCCCGCCAGCGGGCCCCAAGCTGGTCATACAGCTTCCGCTTCTCCGGGTCCGAGAGCACGTCGTGCGCCTCGTTGATTTCCTTGAAGCGCGCCTCCGCCTCCTTGTTCTCGGGATTAACGTCGGGATGGTGCTCGCGCGCGAGCTTCCGAAAGGCGGAGCGGATCGCCTTATGCGACGCGTCCTTCTTGACCCCCAGGGTCGCGTAGTAGTCGCGAAACTCCATCGGCCTTCTTTCCCGCGCATCGGCTCTGTTCCAAGATCCCTTTCAGGGTACCATGGCCCGGCCCGTCGGCTCAACCGGGCATGAATGGTGTGGCCATGGTGAGATAGTATGCGAAAAAGGAGGCAAAGGCGCGGGCCCGCCCGACTATTTCACGGTCACGGATTCGAGTCCCAACAGCTTGCCCACCTTTTCCAGCACGCCGGCCAGATGCCCTACGCCCAGGGCCACGTGATGGGTCGGTCCCTCCTGGCACCAGCGATCCACGAACTCGTCGGGCGGGAGGGCAAAGCGCAGGCGGCTGTTGGTGTTGCCGATCCGCAGGATCTCGCCGGGCAGCGATTCACCTTCCGCCGCCAGCAGCTTGAGCCGTCCGTCCGCCGTTTGGGTCAGGCCCAGGATGGTCACCGGCCCGGTCTTCACGCTGAACTCAACCGAGATGCCCTGCCCGGCCTTGCCGTGAAAGAGGCCCAGACCGCGCAAGATCGGCCGGCTGTCACTGATCGCGATGTGTCCCGGGCCGTCATGGCCCATGAGCATGAAACCCTCGCGCAGATCCATGGCATAGAACTCGGTGAAGGATCCGCCGGCTCCCAGCCGATCCATGAGCAGCATGGCCACGGCGTTCTTCAGATCGCCCTCGCCGGCGCAAGGGATACCGCGTGAGGTCAACCAGCAGCCGCCCAGGATCAGCGCCGCGCCCAGGTCCTCCAGGGGGCCGCGGCCACGATAGTAGTAGGTCAGGCCGTCCAGCCGCCGCTCCGCCGCCAGGGTAGCCATGCCGGTTGCTACCTGGGCCGACCAGCGCAAGACCTCCTCGTCCACCGATCGGTCGATCTCGAACATGGCCCTCGTATCGGCGATCGTCGCCTCCAGCGCGGCCGGGGTTACCGCCGCCACATGCGCCTGCAGCTCGTCCATCTCCAGCACCTCGATATGCAGGCCCAGTTGGGCGTGGTGTTGCGTGAAATCGGAATAGAGATCGAGCATCCCGGGATAGGTGTGACCCAGGAAACCGATCCGGGCCTTGCGCAGGGCGCGCGCCGCCCCGGCGGCGCGGCACCATGCCTGGATCTCCTGCCAGGCCCGGCTGCCGTCCTCGCCGGTGAGCAGCCCGGATACGACCTGGAACGGAACGCGGGCCCGGCTGAAGGCGCCTGCCAGTTCCGGCGCGCAGCAGGCGGAGCAATTGGCCAACCACTCGCCTGTATCGGTGTTGGCGTAGTCCAGGGCGGCGATCGGCTGTAGGTTCAGGATAACCACCGGTACCCCGGCCCGTTGCACGGCGGGCAGCACCTGTGATGAGGTGGCGTAGGTGGCGACGTGCAAAAGGATCAGGTCCACGCGCTCGCGGGAGAAGTGTTCGCCGACCGCGCGGGCGCCCTCGGCATCGTCGACCAGACCGCCGGGCACGACGTCCGCCCAGGCTTCGAGGCGCCCGACGAGCTGAGTCGCGTAACCCTCAAGGCGCTGCCGTAAATCGGGGAACTGCGGCCAATACGCGGCAAGCCCGATGCTGAATAGTCCGACCCGCCCGCGGGCCGTGGTCCGGCCGGGGTCGTCGGATTGCGGAGTCGGGCGCGGAATCTCGCTCACCATGATCTCTGATCTCCTTACACCGCAATACAAGGTCAGTTTTTGTAGGGGCACCGGGTACCGCCCCGCGGCGGGTCCGCACGGTTGGGTGTCATACATAAGTGAGGCTTAGCACCTACGCATGGTGGAACATCTCCTCCAGAAGGAGGAACGAACCGGTCTCCGGATCAAGCGGCACTTCCATGATGTCGGACATGTAGGTTTGCCACCGCGCGTTGACCTCGCTGGCGTTGAGTTGGCGCAGGGTCTCCCGCCAATCGTCGACCTCGCAATAGGCAATCAATTGGGTACCCAGGCGGAAAATGCTGTAGTTGCGCATCCCGGCGGCCGTCAGCGCCGTGCTCATTTCGGGCCAAATGTGCTCATGACGATGCTTGTACTCGGGTTCGTGTCCCGGTTTCACCTTGAGAACGAAGGCTACCCGTTGCATATCCAATCCTTCCGTGAACCTACGCTAGCCCTTCACCGACCCTGTCGTCAGCCCAATCTGGAAGTATCGCTGGAGCAACACGAACAGAAGCAGTGGCGGGACCGAAATGAGGAGCAGGGTGGCAAACATATACTCCGTTTGATTGCCGAACTGGCCAATGAAAGGGATGATCGCGAGCGGCACCGTGCGCATGTCGTCATGGGTCATGAAAAGCAAGGCCAGGAGAAACTCGTTCCAGCTGCTCACCGCCTGAAGCACGGCCACGGCGATCAGCGCCGGTTTGGCGATCGGCAACATGACGCTGAGGAAAATGCGCCAGTTCGTGCAGCCATCGATGCGCGCCGCGTCCTCCAGCGCGCTGGGAACGCCGTCGAAGAAGCTCCGCGAGACCATGATGCTGAGCGGCAACCCCAGGGCGGCATAGGGCCCAACCAGGGCGCCGTATGTATTGAAGAGGCCAAAAAGACGCACCATCTGGAACAACGGCACCACGATTACGACCACGGGAACCATCAGACCGCAAAGAAAGACCACGTAGAGGGTACGCCGCCCGGGAAAATCCAACCGTGAGAAGCCGAAGCCGGCGAGCGCGCCGAAACCGACCACGAGAAGGACCGTCAAGCTGGTGATGATGATGCTGTTCTTGAAGTAGATGGGCAGGCTCGTCTGCTGGATAACGTAGATGAAATTGTCCCACCGCGGATTGGCGGGAATGATCGAGAGATCGGTGATGCTGGTGCCGTTTGCCTTGATCGCCGTGCCGAGAGCATCGATCAGGGGAAAGAGATAGAGCAGGCACCCGGCGACGATCAGGGCCCAGCGCGGCACGAACCAGATCGCCGACCATGGCCGCCGTCTCATCCTTAAGGCAGGATGCATGGTGCTCTCCCCATCCTAGAAGTCGCCAACCCGCTGGTAGAACCAGAGTTGGCCGGCGGTGATCGCCAGCGTAATCGCGAACAGCACGGTAGCCAGGGCGCTCGCGTAGCCCTGCTGAAACAGATTGAATCCCTCGTCGAAGATATGCAGCGACGGCAATTCAGTCTGGTGATCGGGGCCGCCCTTGGTCAGGACATAGAGGAAGGTGAACTCACGCAGGGCGTTGGTCACGCTGAGGATGGTCAGGGTCACCGTTTGGCGGGCCAGCAGCGGGAAGAGGACCGAGAACATCCGGCGGATCGGCCCAATGCCGTCGAGCCGCATCACCTCGAAGATCTCTTCCGGAATCTGGCCGACGCCGGCCAGATAGACCACGGTGGTGAAGCCAAACCCCGCCCAGGCCGCGATCAGGCTCGCCGTGGGCATGGCCAGATTGGCACTCCCCAGCCAGACCAGGGCCCACTCCGGATGGCCGATCTGGGTGAGAAAGGAATTCAGCGTCCCGAAATCGGGCTGCAGAATCCAGGCCCAGATCTGGGCCACCACCACCGCCGGCACGACGTACGGCAGAAAGACAACGGATCGCAGGATACGGCCGACCAATCCTGATTTGCGCAGCCAGCAGGCCAGGAGGAAACCGATCACAATACAGGGCGCCGAACCGACCACAAGATAGATGGCAGTATTCCGTAGCGTCACCCAGAAGATCGGATCGGCAAAGAGCACGTCATGGAAATTGGCAAGCCCCACGAAAACTCGTGGCCCCGCCAGGCCGTCCCAGCGATACAGGCTCAGATCCAGAACCGAAAGTACCGGGTAGACGATAAAGGCGCAAAACACCACGAGGGCAGGGAGGATGAAGGCCAGATTGACCCATGAGGATCGACGGTAGAACGCAGCCCCGAGCAGGGCCCGCCGCGTGGGCGCGAGACCTAAAGGAGGCATGCGGGAAAGCGACATCAGTCCAGACTCCCTGTCACCATGGCGCCGTCTCTCCGGATGCGCGGTGGCGCGCACCCGGAGAGACGGTCGTGCTACTTCCCGTAGGCCGCCTGAACCGCGGCCATGCCCTTCGCCGGATCTTCCCCCTGGGTGGACGCGGCCGCGACCGCGTCCATCAGGGCCTGCGAGACCGCGGCCGACTTGGGCTGGCGGTCAATCGCCGTGCTCAGCCCCGCCGTCCATTGCGTCCATACCCGGCTGTTGAAGTCCTTATCCCAGGGAAAGGTACCCTTCACTCCCTTGACGCTCGAAAGATAACCCCACCGGTTCATGGCGATTTGCTGCTGACCGGCGGCGCCGGCTCGCCAGGCGGCAAGTTTGAACGCCGCGACCGGATCCTTTGCCGCCTTGGTGATGGCCATCACGAAATTGACCCCGCCGAACAGATGCCCCGGACCGGCGTTCGGGGCGAGCCTGGGCATCGGCATCAACGAGAAGTCATTGTGATTCTTAAAGCCCCAGACGGTCGCCGCGTCCCAGGAACCCGAGGCCCACATTGCCGCGCGTCCGGTCTGCAGGAGAGTCAGAGCTTCGGGATATTGGGTACTGGCCCAGCTTGAACGGCCGAAGATTTTGTCGGTCTGCATCTTGACCAGGATCTGGAGCGCCTGGACCAGACCGGGGTCGGTGAACTTGGCGGCGCCGGCCTGCGCCTTATCCCACACCCCCGGCGCCACCTGCTCGGCCACCATCAGGTACCAGTCTTGATTGGGCCATTGGTCCTTGGCGCCCCAGGCAATCGGGATGATGCCGTGACTGTTGAGCACGTCGGCGACATGCTTCAGCTCGGCGTAGGTCTTGGGCACCGAGAGCCCATATTTGGCGAAGATCGCTCGGTTGTAATAGAGACCGGTGCCGTCGAAGATATCGGCGGGGAGACCATAGACAAGCCCGCCACTGGG
>JANWHO010000213.1 GCA_025450375.1 Chloroflexota bacterium | reverse complement strand
TATAGATGCCCTGGGCGCCTCGGATCATCGCCACGTTGATCGCCCGTTTGACGATCCCCGGCGTACTGAAAGCAAGGTTCCACACATAGTCGGGACCGAGCTCCAGAACGAACTTCTGGCCCACCGTGTAGTGGAGCACCTGCCCATTGTTGGCCGGGGTGATCACCTGAGGTCCGGAGGGCGCGGTGGGCGGGGACGGCGTGAAGGTAGTGCCGTTCCCCAGGACGGTGGCCGCGCCGAGCGTATCATACAGCTCGGTGAAGCCCCCCAGTTGTCCGCCACGCGCCTGGACGGTCTTGGTGGTGGCCGCGCATCCGGCGCGCACCGTGATCGAGAGGGTTGCCAGATCGGGCAGCACATGAGTTCCGGTGATCACCGAGGGCATGGTCCAGAATCCCTCGGCGGTGGCCAGCCGCTGGAGACCCAGGACCGCCTCGGGGGTGATCGCGTAATTGGTCAACGCGGGAGTGGCGCCTTGATAGGTAATCGTGCCATCACCGTAGATGTTCACCGTCATCGGGCGGATGTTCCCGCCGCTCCGTCCGAAGTTAATCGACGGGGTATCGCCCGGACCATGGCCGGCTGGGATGCAGGGCAGGTTGGCGGCGGTTCGCGGTGACTGATGCGCGGCGGCCGGGATCGCGACCGCGGACGCGGCCAGCGCTCCCACCAGGAAGGGTGCCGCCAATAGTCGAGAGAGTCGCGATGATCCAGTCGGGATGTGCATGTCGAATGTCCTTCGCTCAGCGATCGTCGAGGGGCTCACTCCCCTCCCGATCAGCTAAACGGCCGCGGGGAGAGAAGAGTCACGCCTCGCGCGAGGAGCGGCAGCCCGGGCAGAAGCCCGCGTACTCCGTCCTATGGCCCTCCACCGCGTAGCCGGTCCGCGCCGCTACCTCCTGGTAGGCGGAGGTATCCAGCGAGGGCTCGGAGAGCGTGGGCACGTCGTCGAGCCGCCCGCAGCGGCGGCAGATAATGTGATCGTGCGGGCTGGTCTCCCGATCGTAGGCCACGACCCCATCCGGTTGCCGCACCTCGGCGATCAACCCGGTTTGCACCAGATGATGCAGAGCGTTGTAGACCGTGGCGAAGGCGATCCGCGGCTGCGCCCGATGCACGGCATCGTAGATTTGGGCGGCGGTCAAATGAGAAGGGCGCGCCCGCACCAGGTCTAACACGGCCTGGCGATGGGGAGTCAACCGACCCGGTAGCAAAGTATACATCGCGCGATTCATACTTATAGTATACGCGCAATTGTCCCATCGGTTATAGTTAGAATGATTCTAATTCTAGGTCATGTGGGTTGGAGGAGCGGTGGATGGCAACCGTAACCGGGGAACAAGGCACGCCCAACGAGCGAGGACCGGGCTTAACCGTGGCGGAGAAGGAACGGGCCTTCGTCCTCCAATATATTCAGCCGGGATTGGCGGGGTTGATGGACGGCTCGGTCTCCACCCTGGCCCCTATCTTCGCCACCGCGTTCGCCACCACCAGCGGGACGCACACGGTCTTCCTGATTGGTCTGGCGGCGGCGGTCGGTGCCGGAATCTCCATGGCTTTTTCCGAGGCGCTATCCGACGACGGCACGATTACCGGGCGCGGCAGCCCCTGGCTCCGGGGAGGGATAACTGGGCTAATGACCTTCCTTGGGGGGCTCGGGCACACCTTGCCCTTCTTACTGGCCAATAAGAACACGGCGCTCACCGCCGCCTACGCGGTGGTCGGGATCGAGCTTCTGGTCATTGCTTATATCCGCTTCCACTATTTCAAGATGAATTTCTTCTTCTCGGTTCTCCAGGTGATCGGGGGTGGCGGACTGGTGTTCTTCGCCGGAGTGAAGATCGGGAGCTCGTGACCGGTTTGCCGCGAAATGCCGCCTCTGTTACGGTCCCACCAGGACCCCGCCGAAGTCGCGGGGGCTAATGCACCCTGACCGGTGGGATCACCCAAATGGTGGAGGCAGGCCGGTTCGGGATGGGCGACACTTATACCCAGAATCACGAAGCTTGGGCTGTGAACAACTAGCCCATGAGCCGGCCCGCCGCGTGCTCTCGCGCCATGCGGAGCGCGCGCACGAGAAAGAAGAGATCATGTCATCGAATGCCTTGTCTACCAGCGATCCCACGGGTTTGCCGGATCTGCCGCGGGTGCCTGGTATCCTTCGGCACCTGACCCGGTTATCCGAGCCAGTCAAAAGCGAGGACGACCCTATCGTCTTCATTCATATCTACTCACACCCGGAGGAGGATGGATCACAACCGCGGCTCCGGTTTATTCGCGCGGCCGAAAGCGGGCCCGAGGGCATTGCTTGCGTAGACGACGCGGCGCGGGCCGCCCTCCTCGCTCTGCGGGCGTATGAGCAGCTACGCGTCCCATCCGCGCGCGCCCTGGCGCGGAACTGGCTGGGATTCGTGGCCTATATGCAGGAGCCGGACGGGCGCTTCACCAATTTTATCGTTGACCGGGTTGGGCGGAAGAAGCGGCACGGGCGCACATCATACCCTGGCGGCCAGTGGTGGACCTCGCGAGCCCTCTGGGCCCTGGCGGCTGGGTGGCGGGTGACCGGCGACCAGCGGTATCGGGAGCTATTCGAACAGGGACGATTCGCCGGTACGCGCTATCTGAAAGTGGTGGCGATCCAAGCCCTTGCGCTCATGGAATGGTACGCGACCGAACCCACCGCCGCGCTGGCCCGGCGCATCCATGCCCTCTGCGACCGCATCGTCACCAGTGGGCCGGACTACATGCGGGACCGCAAGGGGGCTGACAACCTCTTGCCGTGGGGGTACCATCAGTTGCAGGCCGTCGCGCGGGCCGGCCATCTCTTTTCCCGCCTGGATTACCTTGTCGCCTGCGAGCGCACCGTGGCCCACGCGATCGAGCCGCTGGTGAACGCGCAGTTCCGGGCAACCGCCCCCTGGAGCCAGGATCCGAAATGCGTGTACGACGTGTCTACCCTCATGCTTGGCCTGGAAGAACTCTATCGCGCGACGGGCCAGGAACGGTATTACCAGTTGGCCCTTGCCTGCGTCGACTGGGTTCACGCCGACAATCCGGTTGGGCGATCCCTCTACAATCCGCGGAATGGCCGCTGCGCCGATGGGGTCAGCGAAGACGAGATCTCGCCAAACTGCGGCGCCGAATCGGCGATCGAGGCCGGCTTCATGGAGTTGGCCCGGCGCCGGTTGGCGAAGGATCCGCGCCGGCAGCCCGCCGATCCCGAGTTGGACAACCTGGACGAAGGGACCGCCTGACCCGCCGCGTCCGGCGGTAAGATCTGGGTAGGGGTACCCGGTGCCCCTACCAAAGGCGTATGCACGGCGTCAGGGTATGATTCGTGGGTAAGGCCCAGGCCTGAAGGCGGAAGCAGCCCATACCGCTGCCCAGGCTCATGATCGCCAAGGGACGGAGAATCCATGAGCGCCGATCACCCACGCCCTGACGCGCCGAAGCTGGCTGCCCGAGACGGCCTCTCCAGTCCCCTCGATTTTCCTCCCGAGGCGCGGCGCCGTTGGGAGTGGCCCGCCGAGGACATCCGTCGGGTGGGGTATCAGGTGGTGGATCTGATTGCCGATCATCTCGCTAACCTCCCGGAACAGCCGGTCTTTCAACCAGTCCCCGAGGAATTGGCGGTGGCCTTCTTGACTACCCCATCACCCGAGGCGGGTCAGCCGCCGGACGCGATCCTGGAGGAGTTCGCCGCGACCATTGCCCCCTACCCTTTCGGGAACGGTCATCCCCGTTTCTTCGGCTGGGTGAATTCCCCGCCCGCCGTGATGGGCATTTTCGCCGAGAGCCTGGCTGCCGCCATGAATCCGAGCGTGGCCGGGGGGAACCATGCCGCCGTCTACATCGAGCGCCAGGTGGGACAATGGTTCGCGGCGCTGCTCGGCTTCCCGCCCAGCTGCATGGGATTGCTGGTCAGCGGCGGCTCGATGGCCACCCTCACCGGGCTGGCCGTGGCCCGTCATGTCAAGGCGGGTTGGGACGTCCGGGCAGCCGGCCTCCAGGGCACGGTGCCCCGCCTGATCGTTTACGCCTGTGTTGAGGGCCACGGCTGCGCGCGTAAGGCAGTGGAAATGCTGGGGATCGGCGGCGACAACTTGCGGCTCGTGCCGGCGGACGAACGGGGACGGATGCGGGTCGACGGGCTGGAAGAGGCAGTGGTCCGAGATCGCGCGGCCGGCCATCGGCCAATCGCGGTGGTGGCCAGCGCGGGAACGGTGAACACGGGAGCGATCGACCCTCTGGCCGAGATCGTCGATCTCTGCAGGCGGCACGAGCTTTGGTTGCATGTGGATGGCGCCTATGGGGCGCCCGCCATCCTCACCAAGCGGTATCGGGACGAACTGGCGCCGTTGGCGCTGGCCGACAGCGTGGCCCTGGATCCGCACAAGTGGCTCTACGTGCCGGTGGAGGCGGGACTGGTCCTCGTGCGTGACGCGGAGGCGTTACGCGATACCTTTAGTTTGGTGCCGCCCTACTTGCGCACCGATGGGAGCCCAACCGGGGTGGGAGGGCCGCCGTGGCTCAGCGAGTTCGGCTTCCAGCAGACCCGAGGCTTCCGCGCTTTGAAAGTGTGGATGGCCCTGAAGCACCATGGGATCGGCGGCTATGCCGAGGCTATCGAGCATGATTGCGCGCTGGCCGGCTACCTGGCCGAGCGGATCGCGGCCAGCCCGGATCTGGAGTTGCTGGCGGCAAACCTGAGCATCGTCTGCTTCCGCTATCTGCCGCGCGGGCGCGGCCACGAGGCGGAGCCCCTTAACACGCTCAATCAAGCGATCTTGCGAGACCTTCAGCTAGGCGGCCGCGCCTTCCTATCCAGTACCCTACTGGATGGGTGCTTCGTGCTCCGCGCCTGCATCGTCAATCCTCGGGCCACGGTCGAGGATATCGAGATCCTGGTGGATACGGTGGAAACGATCGGAGCCCGTTTGGCGGGAGGGGGAGAGATCACGTGACCCATCCATTGGTTATCCAGTTGCGCTTTACTCGGAATGAACTGATCCGAGCCCTGAATGGGGTGTCCGATCAGGAGGCACGCACGCGCTTCCCGCCCATGAACTGCATCAGTTGGATGCTTGCCCATCTGACCTCGCAAGAACACCGCTACTGGCTGGGGGCAGCCCAGGGTATCGTATTGGTGCCGGAAGTGGACGAATTGGCCGCGTATGGGAAGCCGGCCACCACCCCGCCGCTCGAGGACATGTGGGAGGCATGGCACGCGGTGACCCGCGCCGCCGACCCTTTCCTCGAAAGCTTGACCACCGCCAGTCTACAATCCCATCCTGTGGTCCGCGGGAAGCCGATGGATCACTCGCTGGGCAGCCTCCTGCAACGGGTGATCTATCACTACTGGTTCCATATCGGCGAGGCGCAGGCGATCCGCCAGTTGCTGGGCCATGTCGACTTGCCGGAATTCGTGGGAGATATCCATCTGGAGGCGCCCTACCTACCGGAACCGGCCGGATAGCGGATAGGTACAGACAAGAAAGGGAAGGATGGATCTCGCGGTGGACGGCGGGTTGCGTTAGCGCGCCAGCCCCAGCCGCAGACCGAAGCCGATCAGCACCGTGCCGGTGACGCGCTCCATGGCGGTTTTGATCCGCGGGCGGCGCAACACATCCCCGGCCCGAGTGACCAGAAAAGTGTAGGCGAAGAGCCAGATCAGGCCCATGCTCATGTGGATGCCCGCCAGCAGCAGCGAGGTGGCGAACACCGGATCACCGGGCGCCATGAACTGCGGCAGGAAGGTAGTATAGAAGACGGCGATCTTGGGGTTGAGCAGGTTACTCAGCAGCCCCTGGCGGTAGGCCGACCATCCGCCCTGTCGGGACGCGATCCCTGGATCGGCCTCGGGCTCCGCGCCGGCCCATATGACGGAGGGGCGCGTCCGCCAGAGCGTCTGGATGCCCATCAGGATCAGATAGGCGGCTCCGGCGAGCTTCAGCACGGTGAAGGCGGTGGCCGAGGCGTTGAGGAGCGCCGCCAGTCCCAGGGCGGCGGCAATTGCCCAGCAGAGCAGCCCGTTGATAATCCCCAGGCTGGTCAGCCAGGCCGCCCGCCGCCCGCGCGCCAACGCGATACGGGTGACCACCGCCATGTCGGCGCCCGGCGTGATCGTGAGCAGGGCGGCGACCCCGATGAACGCAAGCAGATGGAGGTGCATGGAAAGACCTATCCTTACCGTTCACCAAGTGTACCGCACGCCCAACGGTCAATGGCCCGCTCGTGCCGCCCACCCTTTCTCCAGAGCGTCCAGGAACACCTCGGCCGGCTGCGCGCCCGATACTCCATACGCCTCGTCAACTACCACGAAAGGGACACCCCGAATGCCGAACGCGGCGGCGCGCTCCTCGTCCGCCCGCGTCTCGGCGGCATAGGCGTCGCCGGCCAGGACCGTCCGCGCCTCCTCCCCGTCCATGCCAACCTCGGCGGCAAGCCGGACCAGGGTATCCGGATCGCTGATCGGGAGGCCCTCGGTGAAGTACGCGCGCATCAGGCGCTCCTCCATCACGTCTTGCAGGTCATGGGACGCCGCCAGATGCGTGAGGCGATGGGCATCGAAGGTGTTGCCGTGCTGGGCGCGGTCGAAATGGTATTCCAGGCCATCCTCGGCGGCCAGCGCGGTGAGCCGCGCGTGGCCGGCCGCCGCTTGCTCCTTGGTCTGGCCATACTTCCGCGCCAGGAGCTCGTCCAGGGTGCCCGCCGACCTGGGAGACGCATTGGGGTCGAGTTCGAAGCTGCGCCACGTAACCTCGACCGCGTCCTGGTGCTCGAATCGGGCCAGGGCAGCCTCGAACCGCCGCTTGCCGATGTAACACCAGGGGCACACAATATCAGACCAAATCTCTACCTTCATGTCGCGTTGTCCCTGCTTCTCATATATCCAGCGCCCGTCAAGGGGCGACCTATCGTGCCACTTTCACTGTAATCCGCCTATCACGTCCCGGCCAGCCGCCAGACACACGCTGAAAACAGGCGAGGGATCCCGTGCCGGCACGGGATCCCTCGCCTGTTTTCAGCGCCGACAGGAACTACGCCTGGCGGATGACTTCCAGGTGGATGGTGATCTTGATCTTGTCCCCGACCGCGACTCCGCCCGCCTCCAAAACAGAGTTGTAGGTCAGCCCGTAGTCCTTCCGAGAGAGAGCCGTCTCGGCGGCGAAGCCGGCCCGGCGATTGCCATAGGGGTCGGTAATCTGGCCTTCGTAGGTGGTTTCCAGGGTTACCTGGCGCGTGACCCCGTGGATGGTCAGATCGCCGTGGACGCGGTAGGCATCCACCTCTACATGCTCCACACCCGTGCTCCGGAAGGTGATACCGGGATGCTCCTCGACATGGAAGAAATCGGGGGATCGCAGGTGTGCATCACGCTGCGCCTGGTCCGTGGTGATCGAGTTGACCTCGATAGTCGCCTCAACGGACGCCGTGGTAAGATCGGCGCCATCGAACTGGAGCGCGCCGCTGATAACCCCGAAGCGCCCCTTGACGCTCGAGATCATCATGTGTTTCACGCTGAATTCCGCCGTGGAGTGGGCCGGGTCGATAGTCCAGGTCGCGAGCTTGGTAGCCTCTGTCACGTCGATTGCCATAGGTACTCTCCGTCTTCTTTCTCGTGGGTACGTTCGCGATAGCCGGCATGCCGCCGGTCCGGGATTCCTCGGAGGCGACGAGCGCCACCCCGCCCCTCCGTCACCTGTGCGGCTGGTTGACTACCTGACAAGTGTCGCTTACTATGCTACTGTTTAGTATGCCTCTGCTCAACCGGCAAAGGAGGCGGTTTGTCGGCTACACAACAGAAGTGGCTTATTGTCTATTAAGTCAATAGAGTCAATAGGG
>JANWHO010000212.1 GCA_025450375.1 Chloroflexota bacterium | reverse complement strand
GCCGTGATCACCCTGACCTTGACCGCCCGTGACCCGGCTCCATGCCGCTGACGCGGCGCCCCGTGGATGCCGCCGGACCGGCGCGGTACGCCCTCCTCGGTCTGTTGGCCGAGGGTCCGCGCCATGGCTACGACCTGATTCGTGCCTTCGCGCCGTCCACTCCCCTGGGCAGCACCATCCACCTGGGGACCAGCCACCTCTACGCGTTGCTAACCCGTCTGGAGAAGGATGGATTGATTGCGGGCGAGGAGCAGAGCCAGGATGGGCACCCGCCCCGCCACATCTTCCACATCACCGAATCGGGACACGAGGCGGTCCTGGCCTGGCTGGATGAGCCGGTGGCCCGTCCCCGCGATGTCCTGCTGGATCTCCCGCTCAAGCTCTACCTGGCCCAGCGACTCGATCCCAACCGCACCAAAGGGTTGATCGCTCGGCAGCGCACCCTCTTTAGCGAGTTTCTGCGTGCCCTGGAAGCGGAGGAGTTGCCGGTGGCTGACCCTCTGGACGACGTCTTCCTGGCGCTACTGCGGGAGGCGCGCATCGCGCGTACGCGGGCCACTCTGGAATGGCTGGACCGGTGCGATCGCTTGCTGGCCGGCCCGGAAGCGCGTCCGTAGCACGCCCGCCGTCAGGAAACACCTCCCAGTGGCTATGGCTACCGGTCAGTCCGCGGGCCTTTCCTCGGTGGCGGCACACGCTTGCTCCAACGACATCGCCTGACCGGCCGCCCAGGCGACGGCGAATGCCTCGCCCGGGAGGGCAGCGCGGGCGACCGCGAGGTGGCGATCGTAGGCGGCGCGCTCGTTGCCGTGCAGGGATGCCTTGATGCTCGTCCGCAACGCATCGGCGAATCCGAGCAACTGGACGGCGCGCTCGGCAGCCCCGCGGCCAAGGGCGACCGCGGCCAGTCCCTCCATGCTTTCGACGATGCCGCGTTGCTCCCCCAGGGAGCGGTAGAGGCTCAGACTCTCCCCGAGCAGCGCCTGAGCCCGCGGAAGGTCGCCCATCTCACGGGCCACATGGCCAAGGCTGCTGATTGCGTTCGCGATCCCTGGCGTATCCCCGAGTTCACGCTTGAGGGCCAGGCTTTCTTCCTGAAGAAGTCGAGCCCGCGGATAGTCCCCCAGGTCGTACACTACGTGTCCCAGGTTGCCGAGCGTATTGGAGACCCCCCAGGTATCGCCCAGAGCCCGACGCAGGGTGAGGCTCTCCTCATGCAGCACCAAAGATCGCGCGTAGTCGAGCCGCTGTTGGGCCAGGTTTCCCAGATTATTCAGCATGATCGCGATTCCCCACTGATCCTCCAGGTTCCGGCGCAGAGCCAGGCTTTCCTCGTAGAGCTCCCATGCCCGTTCGTACACCCCTTGACTGTCCGCCACCCCACCGAGATTCCCGAGGGTGCTCGCGACGCCCCGCATATCCGCCAGGGTTCGACGCAATGAGAGACTGCTTTCATAGAGCGATCGCGCCCGCTCGTAATCGCCCTGATAATACGCGAGGGCGCCCGCCCCATTCAGGGCGGTGGCCCGCGCCGCGTCCTGCTCCCCCTCGCAAGCCAGCGCGGCATCCAGCCAGCGCCGCCCCTCACCGGCATGGCCGCGCATCCACCAGAAGCGCCAGAGCGGGCCAGCTAACCGTACGGCCAGGGGAGAGCGTCGCTGGACGCACCAGGCGAGGGCCGCCCGCAGATTATCGTGCTCGGTTTCCAGAAGGCTGAGCCAGACAGCCTGCTCCGACCCCAGGAGCATCGGCTCGGCCCGCGCTGCCAGATCGAGACACCAGGCGAGATGCCGTTCTCGGACGGCCGTCTCCTCGCCGGCCACTATCAACTGCTCCAATGCGTACTGCCGCACCGGCTCCAGCACGCAGTATCGCGCCTCGCCCTCCGTCCCCGCTGGGGCAAGCAGTGACTTATGGACCAATCCGCTCACCAGATCGAGGACCGCCCATGCCTCGACACTGTCGCCCACGCATACGGCTTCCACCGCCGGAAGGGTAGAGCCGCCGGCAAAAACCGCCAGACGCCGGAAGACCGCCTGTTCGGCCTCGGCCAACAAGCCATAGCTCCAATCCAGGGCCCCCTGCAACGACCGTTGTCGCGCCGACGCCGTTCGTGGGCCGCCACTCAAGAGGCGGCAACAGTCGTCAAGGCGCTCCTCGATCCGCGCGATCGGCAGCACGCTGAGCCGGGCCGCCGCCAACTCAAGCGCCAATGGCAGGCCTTCCAGCCGGCGACAGATCTGGGCCACCGAATGAGCGTTCTCGGCGGTAAGGGAAAAGTCGGGGCGCCGCTCCCGGGCCCGCTCCAGGAAGAGGGTCACGGATTCCGCGGCCCGTATCTCCTCCAGGGCCACTGGTTGCCGGCCGGGTCCGAGTTGAGTGGGCACGGCCAGCGGCGGAACGAGATAGCCGACCTCACCCTCCACCTCCAGGCGTTCGCGGCTGGCGGCCAGGATGTGCAGTCCAGGGCAGACCCGCAGCAGCGCCTGGGCCAGGTTCGCGCTGGCCGCGATTACATGCTCGCAATTGTCCAGCACGAGCAGCAACCGCCGGGGAGCGAGAAACTCGACCAGGGTGGCCAGAATGGGCCGGGTCGCTTCCTCGCGGAGGCCAAGCGCCGTGGCCACGGCCTGGCCAAGAAGAGGAGTGCCCGCCTCGCCCGTCCCCGCCAGATTGGCCAATTCCACCAACCAGGCTCCGTCGGGATAGTGGGCCGCCAGGCTGGTAGCCGCGGCGATAGCCAGGCGGCTTTTCCCCACCCCGCCCGGACCGACCAGGGTTACCAAGCGACGGCACGGGAAAAAGGCTAGAATCTCGGCCACTTCACGGGCGCGGCCAACCAAGCTGTTCAAAGGGATCGGCAAGTTTCCCGGCGGGCCGGCGTTGGCGGGCAGGGCCGAGGGAGAGCTTGCCGGCGATGTGGATTCCTCGGAAGGCGTGACCTGGCCCAGCCGCCCATCTCGAATGGTCGCCGCCAGGGCCGCGGTTCTTGGGGCCGGTGTCTGCCCGAGATCCGCGGCGAGCGTCCGAGTCAGGGTCTCGTAGAGTTGCAAGGCATCCCGTTGGCGCCCGTCCGCCGCATGGAGCCGCATCAGACCGCGCGCCGCCCATTCATGGCAGCGATCATGGGCGAGGATCGCGGCCAGCCAGGTCTCGCTCTCCCTGGGGTCGGCCTGATCGAGGCTCAATCTGGCGCCAAGGACCAGCAGGGCGAGATACTGCTGGCGCAGTTCCTCGCGGCGAGTGATCACCCAGTCGTCATAGAGTGCGCCAGGCAGATAGTCACCGGTATACAAAGTGCGGGCCGTTCGGCAGCTTGCCAGGTCCCGGGTGGCAAGGGACGCCGTGGCCGCGCGGTCGAAGGCCGCCGCGTCCAACCAACCTTCCGCCACGATCGGGGCCGGTCGATCGTCGCCGAACGGGGCCAGCGACAGCACATCACCGCTCGCGTGGAGATACCCACCCTCCGCTTTTGGACCGTTCAGCACCCCACGGAGCCGATGCGCCGTCACCCGCAGGTTATTGGCGCCCGCCTCGGAGTCCGCCTCGGGCCACAGAGTCTCGATCAAGGATTCTCGATGTAGACGGTAGCCTGGGGCACCCAATAGGCAGGTGAAGAGCGCCACTACCTTCCGGCGTGACCAGGCGGCCGCCGGAATAGGCTCGCCTCCGCGCCAGACCACGAAATCACCCAGCGCCCGCACCTTCAAGGGAAACATGGTCACGCCGGGGAATCTCCAGATACTCACGGGATCGGTGGTAAGAGCAGTATACGAACATTGCCTCCGCGGGAGAAATCCAGCGCCCCTGTCTGCTAACCGCCAAGTCAGTCAGACTCGCCTCCACGAATGTGAAGCGGCCCCGCGTGGTGGTGTGCCGGGAATAGAGCGGTAATGGCCGGGTAATGGTTGCAATCTAGGCTACTCAAGGTAACGCGCGGCGCCGAACGCCGTCCGTGGTGACCCAGCCATGGGAGGGCTATACTATGGCACCGGATCAGCGATGGATCGCCCGCCAGGAGGCCGTGATGGCCCAGGCCGAGGCGTTGGTGCTCTCGTACGCACCGAACGCTCGCTGCCGCCGGCTGCCGCGGGCCCTTCTCGCCGGCGTGGGCGATCCAGCGGGCCGATTCGGGCGATCTTCTCATTCGCACCTGGCTCCCCTGATCTATGCCGGGCTGTGGGGCACGGAGGCCCCGGCCTACCCGCTGGCCGCCGCCGCGGTGTCCGCCGGGGTTGGTCAACTGATCCTTCATGGCGTGGGCACCTGCATGTACCCGGCGCTTTGGGAGGAGTCGTGTCCCGAGGAGATTCGGGAAATCGGCGTCTTCCTCTTCCATAGTCTGCCTCGTCTGGCCATCACCGCCATCGAGGCGCCCTCGAACACGCGGGTTGCCATGGGCAAGACCCTGGAGGTCGGTCTCGCTCGGGTCGCGGCCAGCCTGGATGGCGCCTCGGCGCCGGCGCCGATCGAAGCGGTTCTCGTGCGAGCCGCCGAACTTCCGGCCACCTTCGCCGCCCTGAGCGCCCAGTTGGCGGGCGCCCCGCCGCGAGTCGTAGAAGCGTGCCGCGGTCTGGGCCAGGCGATTGGTCTGGCCGCTGAGTTCGATCCAGCCGGTGCCCATCGATGGCTCATCGATCCGCGGGTGCTCTTCATCCCGCCCGATCAGTCTGATGGGGTCCCAGGACAGGCGCGAGCGCGCGCGAGTCCCCATGATATCTCGGCGGCGGCCGCCTTTCGTGAACGGGCCCTGAGCGCCCTGGCGGACGCGGGCCTTCTAGAGCCGGGACGGGGCCAGTTACGCACATTGATCCAGGATCTCACATCCGAGGAAGAATATAGCTGCTAGTCATTGAGAAATCGAGGTGGTTCTCGGTAGGGGCACCTCTCGTGGGTGCCCCTGGCGGTCCGCACGAGGGCACCCACGAGGGGTGCCCCTACAACCGGCGGCCTACTTGCTCCAAGCGGTACCGGGGGTACGCGACCACCGATCAGGATCATACAGGCATCAGAGACGAGACGGAGCGCCGAGGTTGGCGGAAAAGGGACATGAGATGATCGGGATAACAGCAAAGCATAGATCGGGCCGGCTAAGGCCAAACCGGCAGGCGCGATACCTACTCCTGGCGCTAATCCTGATCGCGGGGATACCGGTTCGGGCACTGGGTATGGCTCCTGGGCTCCCCGACCTCAGGGGATTCTCCAGCTCCGGTAACGCCCAAGCAGCCGGTCTCGCGGCGAATGCCACTCCGATCGCTCCGCCTCCACCTCCGGGGGCTTGCCCGGCTGGAAATGGGCTCTTCACCCTGTACTACGGCTTTATCCAGAATCCCGCCTCCACCGACTCGACCCTCCAGACGATCGTCACCGGCCAACCGAACTTCGTGGTGGTTGGTGACGGCCTGGGCGGGCGGAGTGACATTCCGGCCTACCTGCATCAAACCGGCATCCGGGCCATCCAGTACATCGCCTTGAACTATGCCGCGGCGCCGGCGGCCACGGTTGACGCGGCGATCGACACCGCGATGACGGCCGGCTACGACGGCATCTTTTTCGACCAAACCAGTACGGCAAGTGGAGACTCCGCCTACCAGAGCGCCCGGGCAGCCCATGTCAAGAGTTACGGCGCCGCGAAGCTGGTGATCATGAACCCAGGCGCCGTCCCTCCCGATCCCTCGCTGTTCGGGTATGCCGACATCGTCAGCGTGGAGAACCAATATGCCCAGCCGCTGCCGACAAGCTGGGGTATCCCCGCCTGGCGTTGGTTGGCGGTGCAGGGCGACCCCGCGAACCTGGCGGCGACCTCAGCCCAGGACGCCGAGAACCGCCTGACCACCTTCCGGAGCAACGGAGGCTTCTGGTATTACTCATCCGATTACGCGGCCTCCGGCGCCACCGCCATCTCACTTCCTTCCTGGTACGGCGCCTTCGCCAGTTGGACCAAGCAGCAGACGGCTCCGGCCTGCGGTGGATCCATAACCGCCACGGATACCGCCACCAATACACCAACACCGGTAGCCGGAAAAGGTGCCTGGAGCCCCGTCGCGCCGATGATCACGGCCCGTAACGTCCCGGCCGCGGCGGCCGGTGCCGATGGACGCATCTATGCCATTGGGGGGAACACCTCCGGCGGCTACACTGCCGCGGTCGAAGCGTATTCCCCTAGCACGATGGTCTGGACCGCGGCGGCGCCGTTGCCGACCGCGCTGGCGGGCTCCGCCGCCGTGTCCGGTCCCGATGGCCGTATCTACGCGATCGGCGGCTCTGCCGACAGCGGATTCGTGAGCGCGGTCGAAGCCTATGATCCCAGCGCCAATGCCTGGACCGCGGTCGCCGGGATGAGTTCGCCGCGCACCATGCCCGCCGCGGCCACAGGCACGGATGGGCGTGTCTATGCCATCGGGGGCTCGAACGCCAACGGGGTTCTGAACACCGTGGAAGCCTACGATCCCCATACCAACACCTGGACTACCGTCGCGCCCATGTCCACCGCTCGCGGTGGATTGGCCGCCG
>JANWHO010000211.1 GCA_025450375.1 Chloroflexota bacterium | reverse complement strand
GGGCGTCGGCCTTGGCGAAGCGGGAGATCCCGGCCAGCAGCGCCGGTGAAAGGCTGGGCACCGTGTCCTTGGCCACGGCGCCGCGGGGGCCGGCGGGGAGCGCGAGCACCCTCACCCGAGCGGCTTCCTCCACCACGTGGACCTGATCCGGCGAGCGAGTAAAGATGTCCACGACGGTGCCGGCGTCCGCGAGGGCGCGCGCCAGTTCGCGCACATAGACGTTCATGCCCCCGCCCGCCCCAGCGCCGGGATCGTCAAGAGGGCTGCTGTGCAGGCAAAGCATGGCCACGCGCCTGAAGGTCATCCCCGCACTCGTTCCTCTCCGTGATTCCCGCTATGTCCGCGGCACCTATTCAGTGCCTAATGGTACCTGGGATCGGGGAAAAGAGACGTTCACGTTGTGAGATTCAGAGATGCTCCCACAAGCTGGGCCGCGCCATGCGGCCACGGCTGAAAAAAGGCACGCGAATATATCCCTCGGCGTAGCGTGTCTGGCCGTGTACGCCATGGAGGCCGCACTGCAACTCCGCCATATGGAGGTACTGGTCCGGGTTCTGACTCCGGTGCGCCTGGATCGCCTCGCGTTTCCGATCCCAGACGGCGGTGACATCGACCAGACAATCCGGCGCGAAGGGGCCGCGTACCCCCAAGCCGCCGTAGGTATCGGACCAGAAAACGGCGGGACGGCCGATTTCAGAGGTGACCAGGGTGATCGCGGCCCGAGTAATTTCCCAGGCGGCCACATGGTCCGGGTGGAAATCCTCCGGCCAGTGAGTCAGGACGATCCCCGGACGGGTAGCGCGCAGCACGGCGAGCACCGCCTCGATAGTCTCCGGGCCGAAGCGCAGCGCCCGGTCGGGAAAGGCGAGATGATGCAATGCCGCGCCCAGCAACTCGGCCCCCTGCCGTGCCTCTTCCGCGCGGGGGCTGTCGCCATGAGTGAGTACGCACATGGCGACCTGATCGCCCGCAACTTGATGCGCCAGTAGGGTGCCGCCGGCCCAGATCTCCGCGTCATCGGGATGGGCGTAGATAGTGAGGATCCGCCGTTCGGGGGTATCGTTGGCAAGCGATGGATTGCCGCTCATGCGCGGTTTCTTCACGGCTACTGTCTCTCCTCAGGGCGAGAGGGGGTCACATGACGTGATCCCCTTTGGGTCATCAGGAAGTATACGCCGTAGCAGGCTCGACCAAAGTACACCGATCGTGACTACCACGGAATCAAAGGAGGTGATAGAGGACGCGATAAAATGAAAGGTGAACGATCTTCACCGAAGCG
The DNA here is from genome assembly GCA_025450375.1 of Chloroflexota bacterium. Next base: position 8,645 of record JANWHO010000211.1, on the reverse strand, counting down.
AACCTGATATTCCGTCAAATGAACGCGCGGAGCTGGGTTCTGGTCTGCCCTTGAATCATGCCACGAGAAAGGAAAGAGGCGACATGACCACCTGGCTACGCATGCTCAAAGGGGATCCGTTGCCCTGGTTGCTGGAAGAAAATACCCCAGCGGTTCGCCATCTAGCCTTGCGCCAACTCCTCGATCAGCCAGAAGATGCGTCAGAGGTGCGGCAGGTGCGCGCCGCCGCCATGCAAACCGACCCGATTGCCTCCATCCTCGCCGCGCAACAGCCAGAGGGGTTCTGGGTCAAACCGGGCCCAGGCTATACTCCTAAGTACCGAGGAACGGTCTGGCAGCTCAGCTTTCTCGACCAGCTTGGCGCCGATGGCGCGGACGCACGCGTACAAGCGGCATGCGACTATGTATTGTCTCACACCCAGGCCAAGACGGGGGGATTCGCCTCGTGGGAGGGGGGGAGCAGGGAAGAAGCCCCCCCTCCTCCATCTCTCGTGATTCATTGTCTGAACGGCAATCTGCTACGGGCGCTGATCGGTTTTGGCTGGCTGGAGGATGCACGCGTGCGGCGTGCGATCGACTGGCAAGCCCGATCGATCACTGGCGAAGACTTCGGGCGCTATTACCACTCGGGAACCAGTGGGCCAGGCTTCCGCTGCGTGTCGAACGAGCAACTCCCCTGCGCTTGGGGAGCGATCAAAGGGCTGCTGGCGCTTGCACGCATCCCTCCCCAGGAGCGAGCGCCGCACGTGGAACGCGCCATCCAGCAGGGAGGAGCGTTCCTCTTCAGTGGTGATCCATCCACCGCCGCGTACCCGGCCGGTTGGGGCAATATGAAGCCAAGCCCCTCCTGGTTCAAGCTAGGCTTCCCCTTGGGCTACGCCGCCGATATGCTCCAGAATGTCACGGTCCTGTGTGAGCTTGGCTTCGCGAAAGATGCGCGTCTCGAGGGCGCGGTCGAGTGGCTCCTCAGCCAACAGGAGCCGTCTGGACGCTGGAGGAATCAGTCTGCCTCCAATGGTAAAACCTGGGTGGATATTGACAAGCAGGGCCAGATGAGCAAATGGGTGACCCTGCGCGCGTGTTCAGTCCTCAAGGCGGTGTACGGATAGCGACTTCTTGGCGCGAGCTGACTCTTGAATGGGTAATGCGGAAGTGTTTCCTTGACCTATCTTCAAACTGTTGTCCCGCATTGAATGCGGCATGGCATATGCAAAACTCACGGCCCCTATTCGGCGCCGTCAAAGAATAGCCAGAAGGGGATACAACGGGGGTTCTCGAGGTCTCGGTCTTGCCGTGGTTACCTGGAAGGCCACATTAGGTATACTGTACGAGATAGAATAAACGTTCCATGGTTTCCGGTGCTTGCCCGCGCCTTGGAGGTGAGCAATCCTCATGAAGCACAGCGCCTATTGCCTCTTTGCCACGCCGTTGGGCTCGTGCGGAATTGCCTGGGCCGAGTCTGATGGTGCCCAGGCATCGCCTGCCATAACCCTGTTTCAACTGCCGGAAGCAACGCCCCGGATGACCGAAGCGAGAATCGCGCGATGCGCCGGGGCGAGCGCGGCGACCGAGCCGCCGCCTCATGTCGCGGCGGTGATCACGCGAGTATGCAAGCACCTCCAGGGTGAGGCACAAGATTTTCTCGACATCTCCGTGGATCTGGAGGGAGTGGCCCCGTTCGCGCGCCAGGTGTACGAGGCCGCCCGGGACATCCCTGCCGGACAGACCAAGACCTACGGAGAGATCGCCAAGATCCTGGGCCAACCCGGCGCGGCGCAAGCGGTTGGGCAGGCATTGGGTAGCAACCCGATCGCCTTGATCATCCCCTGCCATCGGGTGGTGGCGGCGGGCGGGAGGCCGGGAGGGTTTTCCGCCTACGGAGGGCGGACGACCAAGGCGGCCCTGCTGGCCCTCGAAGGAGCAACCGCCCAGCTACCTCTAAACATCAACTCAGACTGCACTTGCCGCGGATAGTAACCCGAGATCACGATCCGGGCAGCCTGCCGCCCGCTCTCAGATCCAGGACCATTAGATCCTCATCGAAATAACGGTCGCCCAGCTTGAGGGCGCGGGGCTCCACGCAGTAGACCACGAAGCCGAAGGCCGCGTAGAGACGCTTCGCGGCCTGGTTAGTGGAGACGACAGCCAGCAGGAGATGTTCGAGGTCTGGCTGCGAACGCGCTTCGACAATCGCTCGTTCGAGGAGCGCGCGCCCAACCCCCCGGCCACGCGCGGCCGCCGCGACATGCATACTCACGATACTTCCCTTGTGCCGCGTTTTGAGGCGCGATTCGCGATGGAAACCAACCATCCCAATCATCGTGGGATCGAAGGCCCCGAGAAAGAAGTCGTGGGGCGCGTCGGGATTGCGGCGCAGTCGTGCGATCAGGATGGCCGCGGGCTGCCGCACGGTCTCCTCATAGGAGGAACGAAACGCCTCGGGACTCTCCCGCAGCGCCTCAAGCCGGAGGGCGCGAAACTCCTCCGCGTCCTCCTCATCCAGCCGCCGAACGAGCATGGCCCTCCACCAAACCCAAAATACTCAGCGAAGCAACACACCCAGAAGCAGCCCACTGACCAGCAGCATGATGGGGGTGACGATGATCCCCAGCTTTGCGTAGTCCAGACTGGAGACCTCGACTCCCCGTTTGCGGAGGAGCAGCAGCCAGATCAGGGTGGATAGTGAACCGACAATCGTGAGGTTTGGCCCAAGATCGCAGCCCACCAGGGTACCATAGACCAGCGCTGGATGCGAGGCGCCAGGCGCGCTGGGGATGGCGGAGCCCATGACCGCGACCATGGGGACATTGTTGATCACGTTGCTGCCAATAGCCGAGAAGAAGGTGGTAACCACGGCGGTTTGCATGGTTCCGTGGCCGGCGAGCCGGGCCAGGAGGAGGCCAAGCTGGTGCGTGGCGCCCTGATGCTCGATTCCGCGGACCAGGAGGAACATCCCGGCGATAAAGGGGAATACCCCCCAGGAGATCCCCCCCGCCAGCCGGCGCCATTGGAGCCGGCCTTGCAAGGCGGTGGCCAGGAGGAGCACACCCGCGCCAATCATGGCCACCACTCCTACCCAGGAGGAGTGTGAGAGGGAAACGGCCACGAAAGCAAGGGCCACGAGGAGGAGCACGATCACGGCCACTCGGAAAGCGCGCGCGGCCTCGGCACTCGGTGTCTCGGTGGGAGTCGGGACGGTGAAGGAGGCGGCAAGAGTGCGGCGGAAGATGAACGTGAATGCAACGATATTGATCGCGATGGCCGCCAGGCTTGGCAAAAGAATATAGTGCAGGAAGCCGCCCAGGGTAAGATCGGGGAAGCGCTGCCCGAGAATGATATTGATCGGATTGCTGACCGGCAGGGTCATGGAGGCCGTATCGGCGATGAAAGTGCAGGCGAAGGCGAAGGGAAGCGGATCGAGGCGGAGCCGAGTGACCAGCGCGTAGACCACGGGCGTGAGGATAAGCGCCGTGGCATCGTTGGTCAGGAACGTAGAGATCACGGTGCCGAGCAGAAATACATTGAGGAAGAGGCGGCGGCTGCCGCCGTGGGCCAGTCTGGCGGCCGCCATGGCCATGCGGTCAAAGACCAGCCCCTCCTCGGCCAGCCGGGTCAGCGCCATCATGCCAAGAAAGAAGGCGAACACGGGGAGGTTGCCGGAGAGGACCGAGCCGAGGTCGCCAAGGCTGGCAAGCCCAGTCACCAGCATGAGGGCAGCGCCCCCCATGGCCCAGGCGCCTTCGGACACTTTGAAGGGCCGAGCCAGCACCCCGCATAGGGTAGCGGCGAAGATGGCAAGCGCGACTACCTCGCGTAGGGTGATGGGTTATTCCTCCTGGATCGGAGAAGCGGCTACAACAGAAATGCGAGGAGCATAGAGTGATCATAGCAGGCGGATCCGTAGCGCTCGCACGGGTGTCCCTTACAACATCGCCGCTCACTCCTTCTGAAGCACGGAAACACAGACTGAATGGAAAACACAGATGGCTCCCCTGAGAGAAGGGTGAGGGCTGGAGACGCGGGAGTGCGCAATCGGAGCCGGGTTCTGTGTGTCTGTGCTTCAGGACACCCGACCCGCCAACGCAAGACCTATCGGGCTTGCACTAGATGCTTGCTCCGAGGGACGCGATCCCGCGATAATTCGCCTATACCACCGTGGCATCGATTTTGGAGCGGCCCATGACGAGCAAGCCGACACGGATCACCATCACTCTGCCGGCGGATCTGCTTGCCGCGGCGGACAGAGCAGTAGCCGAGGGCGCGGCGCGGTCGCGGAATGATTTGCTTGTCCGAGCGCTGCGTGATCTGCTCGCCGCCCGCGAACGGGCTGCGCTTGACGCCGATTTCGCGCGGATGAGCACTGACGCGGACTATCTCGCTGAGTCCGTCGCGCTAGCGCGGGACTTTGATCCGGTGAGCTGGGAAGTGTTTCAGCAGGCGGAAACGCGCATGGGTTAGGGCAAGCCGCTGTGGAACAGCAGGTAGTGACTCCAATCGCCGGCGGGACGGGTGGCCACGAACAAACCGAGTGAGGTCTGGCGGAAGCCGTGCAGGAGCAATTGGGAGAGCACGGTCTGGTTCACTCCCGGCACCAATAGCGAGGTTTCGGCCACCCCACTCTCCGCGAGCACCTGGCCGCAGCGCTCCAGCATGGCGGGGAGATCAGTTTCGTGCTGCGCGGCCACCGGCCCGATGCCGCCCCAGGGACTGCAATAGGCATAGCCCACGATCTGGCCGTGGCGGCGGAACAAGAGGCCGCGCATCCCCAGATCAAGCCAAAATCTATGATCCTCGCTCCGTCCGGTGCCGCGGACCTGCCGATCCAGGGCATCGATGTGGCCGATCAACGACGTGCTGTGGGCGCCCAGCGGCTCGGCGAGCAGCCCATCGGCGCTGGCCCGCACCCGTTCGAGGACACTGACTGGGCCGGTGAGGCCAACAATATCGCGTGCCGGGTACATCCCATGGCGCATATAGAGGCTGGTACTGGCAAAGTTCGAGGCGTCGGCATAGGCGACGTGGCGATCGGTGCCGCGGGCGCTGCGGAGGGCCCGCTCGACCAATCCGCGGCCGACCCCATGACCTTGCCGCTCGGGCAGGACGTAGAGATGGGTGAGCAGCCACTCGCCGTCACGCACGATCGCGCAGACGATGCCGACAATGGTGCTGCCATCCTCGGCCACCCAAAAGCCGCCCTTACTGCTGCGCAGGAGGTGCTCCCACCAACTCTTATCGACCCCCCATCGCTGGCTGGGTGAGAGGCGGTGGGCGCCACGCCGAGACTCCTCGATCGTGCGCTGCCAGACGTCAGCCGCGGCGTCGATATCGTCAATGACCGCTTGGCGGAAGCGTGCCACTCTCGTGCCCCCTATCGAAAATCGTTCAGTGCATACCATAACAGGAATAGGGTGGCGCGTGCAGACTCCCAGAGGGAGTGGCGGACGCCCATTTCCCCGCGGTACCCTGGCAACCATGCTTTCACCTCAAGAAAGGAGGGTTCCCCCTCATGCCGGTACTCCGCGATCTGCCCGGTCTTGATTCCGATTTTGACGCGGAGCGAGCCGTACGCGCGGGCGGCCTCGCCGCTCTTGTCTATTTGGGCGTCATGTACGTGGATATGGCGATCACCGGATCGCCCTCGGATGACCTGCTCATGCTGGGACGGACCGTGACCGCCGACCCTCGGCGCGCTCGTATCGTGGGATTTCTGGCCCACACCGGTTTTAGCATCACTCTGAGCCTGGCCTACGCGAGCTATACGCGCCGCAGGCTGCTCGGACCCGCCTGGGCGCGCGGTCTCACCATGCTGATGGCGGAGAACACCTTGCTGTGGCCGCTGACTTGGCTGGTGGACCGCCGGCATCCGGCGATGCGCGCGGGGGATCTGCCGAAATTGAACCGCCCGCTTCCGATGGCGCAACAGGTGGTCCGACATATCGCGTTTGGGGTCGCCCTGGGTCTTCTGTACGGCGAGGGGAAGGGGACGCATACGTGAGAGTCCGTCATGACGCGGCCTTGGACCGCGTCATGACGGACTCTTCGTGGGGATCAGCGCTGGGCGACCGCCCCTACGGCCTCGTCGATGGCCTGCAAAGTGGCCTCGTCCAGCTTTACTCCAGCCGCCCCAACGTTGTCGTCGATCTGCTCGGGACGGGAGGCGCCGATGATCGCGGCGCTCAGGTTGGGCTGCCGCAGCACCCAGGCCAGCGAAAGCTGGCTCAGGCTCAGGTGCAGATCGGCGGCGATGGGCCGCAGTTTCTCTACCCCTTCCAGCACGTCGTCACGGAGCCAATTACGCACGAAGTTCGCGGCGTCACCGGAGGCGGCCCGCGAATCGGGGGGCGGCGGCTGGCCGGGCCGGTAGCGGCCCGCGAGCACCCCCTGGGCGAGGGGCGAGAACACCACCTGGCCGATCCCCTCGCGCTCGCAGAGCGGAATCACTTCCTTCTCGATGGTGCGATAGAGCATGCTGTATTGCGGCTGGCTGGAGATGATCTGGTCGATATTGTGCTCGCGCGCGAAGGCCACGGCGCTAGAGATTTGCAGGGCCGTCCATTCGCTGATCCCCCCGTAGAGTACCTTCCCCTGAGTGATCAGGTCATCAATGGCGCGGAGCGTCTCATCGACCGGCGTCGTGGGGTCGAAGCGATGGCATTGATACAGATCGATGTAGTCCACGCCGAGCCGCTTAAGCGAGGCATGGCATTGCTCCATCACGTGTTTCCGGGAGAGGCCGCGGTCGTTCGGCCCCTCGTCCATGGGCCAGAACAGCTTGGTGGCCAGCACGTACGAGCTACGGCGATACTGGCTCAGCGCGCGGCCCAGCACCTCCTCCGCCGCGCCCCGCATGTACGCGTTGGCGGTATCGAAGAAAGTGATTCCCTGATCGAAGGCGCGATGCACGCACTTAGCGGCGTTCTCCTCGGCCACGTACCCACCATGGGTCAACCAGTTGCCCAGCGCGATCACGCTTACCTTCAGGCCCGAGCGGCCCAAGTTCCTATACTCCACGATGTCTTCCTCACACGCGATGTACTCCCGCCAGTGTACGATAGCTGGTGGGACGGCAACGCCCCGCCGGCGCCGCTCTATCTATAGTACCCCGATAGGCTATCCCCGAATGACCGATTCAACCGGGGTGGACGCTTTATCATGAATCTGGGCGGCTCGTGCCCATTCTGGTGGCGCGAGAAGGAAGAGATGGGAGTCACCATGGAGAGCGCCGGCACGACGCCACAGCGGCGAGTTCTGGTGGTGGACGACGAGGACGCGATTTGCGACACGGTAGCGACGATTCTTGAGGATGAAGGCTACAGCGTGGCGACGGCGGTAAACGGCGAGGCGCTCAAGGCAGCCGCCGACGCGCCGCCAGACGTGATTTTACTTGATATCATGATGCCCCTGATGGATGGGCCGGAGGTGTACCGGCGCTTACACCTGGACCCACGGACGGCGTCCATTCCCGTGGTGGTGATGACAGCGGCCGGGAACGCCCAATCCTGGGCCCGCAAACTGGGGGCGACCGCGGCGCTCCAGAAGCCCTTCGCCCTGAATACCCTGATTACCACCGTGGCACAGGCAATCGAGCATGACCCTGACTGACCACGGAGCCTTCCGGCTGAGGCGTGGAACCTCCGGCTGAAGCCAAACGGCGGGAACGGAACCGGCCGCGGCCGGGTGTGGCGTGACTGATGATTACTGGAGTGGTAAAGAGGAGTAGAGCGTGGCTACGAGCCGGCAGGTAACGATTTTTGACGGCCATAACGATGTGTTATTGCGCCTGCGGAAGCACGGCGGCAGCTTCTTCGAGCGCGCCGAGGAGGCGCAACTTGACCTTCCACGGGCGCGAGAGGGTGGATTCGGCGGCGGCTTCTTCGCCGTCTTCGTCCCCGGAGCCGACGAGGATACGCCGAAGCGGGACGCCACGCAGGGCGTGGCCGATGCGTCGCTGGCGGCCTATGGGGATACCCGGACCATGCCGCCCACCCCAGATAGAGCCACCGCTCAGCGCACGGCCATCGGAATGGCGGCCGATCTGTTCCGCATCGAGGATGCCTCGGGCGGCGGGGTCAAGGTGGTGCGCACCGCCGATGAACTGGCTACATGCCTGGCAAACGGTACTCTGGCCGCTATTCTTCATTTCGAGGGGGCGGAGGCAATCGACCCGGAGCTGGAGGCACTGGAGGTGTTCTATCGGGCCGGCTTACGATCGATCGGCCCGGTCTGGAGCCGTCCCAACCGCTTCGCCGAGGGGGTACCGTTCGCCTTCCCCAGTTCCCCCGACACCGGCAATGGACTGACCGATGCCGGACGCGCATTGGTTCAGGCGTGCAATCGGCTGGGGGTGATGCTCGATCTCTCCCATCTGAACGAAAAGGGCTTTTGGGACGTTCAGAAGCTGAGCACGGCGCCCCTGGTGGCCACGCACTCCAATGCCCACGCGATCTGCGGAGCCAGCCGGAACCTAACTGATCGGCAATTGGCGGCCATCCGCGAGTCCGACGGCATGGTGGGGGTTAATTACCATGTCGGCTTCTTACGCCCAGATGGGAAGAACGAGAAGGAGACGCCGCTGACCATGATCGCCGACCATGTGGACTATCTGGTGGAGCGACTAGGGATCGACCGGGTGGGCTTCGGCTCCG
>JANWHO010000210.1 GCA_025450375.1 Chloroflexota bacterium | reverse complement strand
TCCAGGGCTAACTCGGTAATCGCCGCCGCGTAATCGGGGGTAACCGAGAATTGGAGGCGCCCATTATGTACGCGAAGGCGCCGCGAACCCTGGTGCTCGTCCTCGTCCACTCGGATCTCGGCTCCGGTGGCCAGGGCCAGGACGGTGAACCGGCTGCCCACGTCGGCCAACCGGCCTCGGTAGGTGATGGCGCCGCCATGGAGGAAGGTCTGCTCGGCCCCAGGGCGCGCCTGAAGGTTGAGGTGCTGGTGGGAGGGCGCGCTCTCATCGCTGCGCATGTGACTCCCGTCCAGCAGTGCCTCCCAGCCGGGACAGGCCACATCCACCGTGCCCACTTCGCTGGCGCTGTTATGGTTGATCAGGACCACCTCGCCGTGGGCCGCGCCCTCGCGCGCCACCAGCACCGGCGGAGTCACGCGCACCGAGAGCGGCGGCTGCGGCGCCAGCATCTCTTGCGGGGCGGCGGCCCCGAAAAGGCGGCGCCAATGGCCGCGGACCAGCGCCGCGTCAACCGGGCCGGCGATCAGGTACGTGGGATCCAGGATCAGCTGGCCGCCAGGGGCCAGGGTTCTGACTGGCGTCACCACGGCGAAGCCCCGCCAGTCGGCGGGCGCCTGTTCGGCCATGTTCGCCCAGCAGAGGCCGCCGCCCAGCCCCACCTGGCCGGAGACACCGGGAGTGTGGAAGGCCATCCAGCCCTCGGCCAGCCGTTCGGGCTCGCGCAGATAGGGCTCTAGCCAATCGGGAAACTCGTCGCGGGTCTGCCCTTCCACCGGGCCTCCGGCCAGCGGCAGGGTGAGCCGCGCTCCTTCGAGGAGTGGGCGGGTGATCGCGCGCAAGGCTACCTGGAGCGGGTGCGTGGAGGTGTTCTCCAGGGTGACCTCGGAGCGGACGAGCGGGGCGCTATCCACACTGAGGGTCCAGCGCACCCTTAAGCCCGGAAGGCGGCGCGAGAAGCTCTCCAGGGTCAGTACCTGCTGCCCGTTCTCGGCATCCCAGGCGATCTGAAATGGCTGGCGATCAAGGTCACGCGGGTAATAGGGTGGGCCAAGAAGAATCTGGTGGCTGAGGATCGGCCGCCCGGTCGCCGCGTCCTCCAGACTGAGTTCGCCTCCCTTCAGGGCGACCCAAAGGCGGAGCACCCCGTTTTCCACCCGCACGTATTCGCCATCGCGTCCGGCCACCGGCGTTCCCTGGTCCACGGCCAGGGCGGCGATGGGCGGGCTCTCCACCGAACGGGCCTGGCCGCCCGCCGCCACTTGCAGGGCGGGGGCGGTCTGGAAGGAACCCGCGTAGTCGGCGCGGAAGGTGCACCCCACCGCTTCTTGCCGGCCCGGCTCCAGACGTACCGCCTGGGCCGGCAGATCGATTGCCAGTCCCTCTGGCGGCGGCACCTGAAGCCAGGCCAGGCCATCTTGGGTGGGTTCCACGGGCAGGGCCCCGGCCAGCAGGGTAAGCGGTTCGGCCAGGTTGTTGGTGAGGAGTAGCCGTACGGCCTGCGGCACCCGCGGGGTGAGGCCAATCGTATCGGGGTCGGTGGCCACGCTCAGCGCGGGTTGCACCGGGACCGAGCCGCGGAGAGTGAGGAATTGACCGTTGATCGCCACCACCGCTTCCACGTAGGGCTGCGGGCCTTCCAGACTTTGATCGGCGCGAACCGCGAGCGACACCTCCTCTGTCTTGGGGACCAACAGCCGCCGCTCCAGGTTGCCGTGCAGCCCGTGGCCGCGGGCCACCAGCACGACATCAAGATCGCTCTCGCCCTTGTTGACGATCGTCCAATGCGCGGCGCCCGTCTGGCCGGCGATCAAAGTCTCGCTCTCGAAGGCAGTCTGAATGGCATACTGATCGGTCTCGATGGCCGCCACCCCACCGATCAGCCGATCCACGAACACGGCCAGAGTTTCTCCGTCCGCTTCCCAACGATAGTGGTAACCCCGGATGTGCCCGCTCCGCTCGTCGTCCTCGGTTACGGCCAAGGCGCGACGCATGGTCCGATACCAGTCATGGCGCGCGAAGAACTGGGCGCAAACTGGGACGGTGTGCAGGAGGGGAAGATAGTTCTCCATATGCACCACGGTGCCGGGACGCCAGAAGAAGCCGCACTTTTTATAGAGAGGTACGGCGCGGAAGTTTCCCGACCAGGTGGAGAGGTCCATGCGCCGGTAGCCACGGGAGATCGCCAGCGCCACCCCGCGGCGCACCAGGTCGCGCCCAACTCCCCGGCTCCAGGCGGACGGGTGGACGTTGATCAGGTCAAGCCAGATCACCTCGGCCCGTTCGCTGTCCTCGTTCAACTCGCAGTAGGCAACTACCCGATCGTCCTCGACCGCGAGATAGATGGCCAGCGGATCGAGTTGGGCCACCTCGTCGAGCCAATAATCGTCGGAGGTGGGTACCCGCGACCAGCCGTCCGGCCAGCCCACGCCGCTTTCATTCCACATACGTGCCAGGGCTTCGGCGTCACCCGGCGTATACTCACGGATCGTGATACCCACGAATACCCCCTGGCCCTCATTGTACCGGCTGATGTATCTGGGGCGCGGGTCGTGGCGGGAAGTGCGTGTCTCTGGCTGATTTTGTCCTGAGCGGGTGCTATACTGGCCGTAACGCCACTCTGGTACGAGATCGGAGTGGAGTGGGATCGGCCGCGGCCTCGCTGCCCACGCGGGGAGACGGTCGATTCCCACGGTGCTTTCAGGTCACAAGCGCGGCTTTCCCTTGAGGAGCGATCATGGCGATCGAGATACGGACCGAGATCCCCCGCCCGTGGCGCGTGGCCACCTATGTCCCCAATGAAAGAGAGACGCAGATCTTGGGTGGCACGCAGGCCCATTATACGGTCGGCATGGACCTGGCCCAGACCTTGATGACTCGCGCCGAGCGCCTGGGAGTGGTGTGGCTGGTCCGCGCCGATACGGATCTCCTCTATCCACGGGTAGATGACAGCACCGGCGTCTTCTTCCCCGACGTCTTCGTGGCCCCGGGCGTGGAGATCGACGACCAAGAGCCCTATGACGTGCGGAAGGTGGGGAAGCCGCCTGCCCTGGTGATCGAGATCCTCTCCCAGCGAACCGCGCGGAAGGATGTGGGGATCAAGCTCCAAGCCTATGCCGAGATGGGGGTGGAGGAATATGTCACCTTCGACCCTCGCCCACGAAAACAGATGGCCCTGCATGGGTATCGACTGGTGGGCCAGGGGCGCTATGTCGAAATCCCCCCGGCGCCGGAAGGCGGCCTCTGGCTGGCCACCGTGGGGCTGCGGATCGTGGCCGAGGCGCCCCGGCAGCCCATGCGCGGACCCCGACTGCGCCTGTTCACCGCGGATGGCACGCCCCTGCTCCATGCCGAGGAGGAGGCGGCGGCGCATGACGCGGCCGAGGCCGCCTGGCACGCGGAGCGGGTAGGCCGCGAGGTCGCGGAACACGCGCGCGAGGCAGAGCGACGGGCGCGAGAGGCGGCGGAACACGCGCGCGAGGCGGCGGAGGTGGAGCGAGACAACCAGGCCGCCGAGATTGCCCGTCTGCGCGCCTTGTTGGCGGATGCTGGCGGCGGCAATCATTCCGATCCGACCGATCCGTCTGATCCGTCCGATCGGACCGACGCGAGGGAAGATTGACGCTGGAGATCCCGCGGCAAACCGACTCGGTTCGGTGACCACGGTTTGGGTTGACAGGGCAGGGGGCGCCCCCCTACCCTCAATGCCGTGACCAGATCGCCGCTCCTCCGTCCCCTGCTTGCCGCTGCTCTGCTCCTGTTGTTGGCGCAACCAGCGGTTGCCCGCGTGCCGAAACAACCGACCCCCACTCCCTTTACGCTCCTGGTGACCTCACCCAGGCGCCCCGATCCGCTGCTCGGCTTGATCGGCGCCGCCGGCACACGGGTGCTGGTGGAGTCGACCGCGATCACCGATCCGCTCTTGATCGCCGCCCTCGACGCGGCGCGAGCCCGTGGGGTGGATGTACGGGCGATGGCCGATCCACATTCAGCTTCCAGTGGGAGTGCCCTCACGAACCTGGCCGCCCACGATGTGTGGGTACGGCGGGGTAGCCCTGCCTACGCGCTCACCGGTGAGACGGTGGTAGTGATCGATAGCGGGACACTGGTGGTCTCCAATGCCCCTCTGACTCTGGCGGCGCGCGCAACCCAGCGACGCTTTTTGGTGATCGACCACAATACCAGGGACATTGAGCAAGCGGCCAGCGTCTTTTACGACGATTGGGAACGACAAACCCCCAATCGTTTTGGCGATAACACCGTTCTCGCCCCGCCTGACTATCAAGCTGCCGTGATCGACCAGGTCAATAGCGCCACCCGGACCCTGGATGTCATGGCCGAGACGCTGGACAGCACTCCCATCGTGCAGGCGATTCTGGCCGCCGCCGCCCGGAACGTCCGGGTCCGCGTCCTCCTCGACCCCAGCGCCTCGCAGGCGGTGCTGCTCTCGATGCTTACCTTCAAGGTGCAGGGAGGTGTGTTGCCCCTTGGCTTTTCCGGATCGGCGGTCTACGTGGACCAGGATAGGGTACTTCTTGGCAGTGCGTCTCTTAGCGACCCTTCCCTCCTGCAACAGCGGGAATTCGGCCTCCTGGTCAAATATGGTCCCGTGAACCGGGAGTTCACCAAGGCATTCGATGCAGACTGGAAGACCGCCACGCAGTTGACGCCGCCGCCGCCCACCGCGACGCCGACCGCTACCCCCAAGGCCACCCACGGTCACCGGCGCGGAACCCCGACCAGCACCCCCACCACGCCGCCCACTCCGACGCCGCCGCCCACCGTCGTGCCCAGCACGCTTACTCTCAATCCGTCCTACAGCAGCAGCGTGCGGATCGGCGGCCGGCAAGAGATCGTGGTCCGCACCATTCCACGGGCCTCGGTCAGCATCGTGGTCACCTATCCCGATGGGTCCACGCGCAACCAGGGCACCACCCAGGGTTCCGGCCAGGCGGACGCCACCGGCTCGTTCGTGGATGCCTGGTACGTCTCCCCCAGCGCCGCCACCGGCACCGCCAAGGCGGTGATCACGGTAACCGGAATCGGACTGAGCAAGACGGTGTCAATCACCTTCCAGATCACCCTTTAAGCTCGTATAGCTTGGCGCAAATCGGCCGCCGATTGTAGGGGCACCCCTCGTGGGTGCCCTCGTGCCGCACGACCGGGCACCCACGAGGGGTGCCCCTACCGAGAACTGCCTTGGGGCTTCAGCCTCGGTGTACTAGCCGCCCCGCCGGTTGGAAGGCTCGGCGTCGCGGATACTCTCGGCCCGAATGCGGACATAGCTCCGGTAGCGCCCGGGATCGATCAGCCCTTCCTCCAGGGCCCGGCGCACCGCGCAACCCGGCTCATGCACATGGGTGCAGTGGGTGAAACGGCAGGCATCCAGATAGGGCCGCATCTCGGGAAACAGCAACGGCACTTCCTCCGGGTCGAGATCCCAGGGAGCAAGCTCGCGGAGGCCGGGCGTATCGGCCAGGTAGCCGCCGAAGTCCAGGGGAAGCAAATCGGCCACCGTGGTCGTGTGGCGGCCTTTCCCGGTGGCGGCGCTGATCTCGGCGAATCGGAGTCCCAGGCCCGGTTGCAGGGCATTGAGCAAGCTGGATTTCCCCACCCCGGAGGAGCCGATGATTGTGCTGATTTTGCCGGCCAGAATGTCGCGGATGGCCGTCAAGCCCATCCCGGAGCGGACACTGGTCAGCACCACTGGGTACCCAATATCCCGGTAGGGCCGCATGATCCGTTCCGCCTCCTCGGCGCTGCCCAGGTCCAGCTTGGTAATCACAATCACCGGGGGAATCTCCGCCTGCTCGGCGGCCAGGAGAAAGCGGTCCAGACGGGGAGTGTTCAGGTCAGGCTCGTGGAGAGCGAACCCAAGGATGACCAGATCCAGGTTGGCGGCCAGCACATGCTTGAGATCAACCCCGCCCGCCGCCGCGCGCGCCAACTCGTTCCGACGGGGGAGGATCCGCTCGATCGCCCCTTCCTGGCCGTTCGCCGGGCGCACCAGCACATGATCGCCGATCACCAGCGGGCTCTTCTCGGTCCGCCGCCCTTGCTTGAAGCGCCCCGGCAAGGAGCAGATCAGGGTTTGCTCCCCCGCGCGCACTGTATAGAAGCCGCTTTGTGAGCGAACCACCAGGCCCTCCAGGAGGTCATCGGCAGCCGTCAGGGGAAGACCGCCTCCAGAATT
>JANWHO010000209.1 GCA_025450375.1 Chloroflexota bacterium | reverse complement strand
GCGGCGGCGGCGCGCATGGCGGCCCGGCTGACCGAGTTGGGGGTACGGGAGGGCGATATGCTGATCGGCATCCACGGAGGCGCGGTGAACGGTTCAGCCAAACGCTGGCCGCCCATGCACTGGGCGGCCCTGGCCGACCGGCTGATCGAGGAACTAGGGGCCAGGGTAGTGCTCACCGGATCGGCTGGTGAGTTGGCGATCAGCGAGGATATCCGCCGCCGGATGCGCCGCCAACCGCTGGTGCTGACCGGCGCCACGGACATCGACGAGTTATTGGCGGTGCTCGCCCGCTGCGACCTGGTGATGAGCGGCGATAGCGGGCCATTGCACATGGCGGTCGCCCTGGGCCGGCCCACGGTCTCGTTGTATGGGCCGACCAATCCGAGAATCTACGGTCCCACGCCCCAGGTTGGGCAACCGGCGGTGGTTATCCGCCGCGGCTTACGGTGCTCGCCATGTTACAATTTGCTCGCCCCGGCGGAGTGCCCGCACGGGCAGCCGGCCTGCATGATCGATATCCCGGTTCGCGAAGTGTTCGCCGCCGCGAAGGCAGTCTTGGAGCGTGCGCCATGATCGATGGTTACCCGATACCTTCTGTACCTTCCTGGTGTTCTCCTTACCGTATCAATCATCTTTGGCGTCACCATGGTGATCCTCGCCATCCCCTTGATGGTGGTCTGGCATCAGGTGCAATCACGAGAGGATACCCAACCCGAAAGCCCAGGGCGGATGCCCAGGGCTTTCTGGTTGGGGTAGGGTGCCGAAGGTGGGATTCGAACCCACACGAGGTTGTCCTCAACGGTTTTTGAGACCGCCGCGTCTACCGTTCCGCCACTTCGGCAAGTGGAGTGCTCATTCAGGATAGGCCGCGCAAGCCGCCGCGTCAATGCTTCCCGATCTTTTCGCGCATATCCTCGTCCGCCATTCCCCGAGGTCCTGTATACTGGCCACAACGATACTCATCCACCCCTACTCCGCGCGAGGCGCCCATGGCAACCACCGCCGCGTCATCAGGCAAGCTACCCGAAACGTCCAACCCCTATCCGATCGGTCCACGCCGGCCAATGGCCTCTCTGAAGCATGATCGCGCCCGCCAGACCGCCATGAATCTCCTGCTCGCGCTCCTTGCCCCCACGCATCTGGCGGCGAGCGAGTTGTTGATCATGTTCGATCCGCGGAATCGCCGGGCCCATCTGACCCCCGACATGATGGTCAGCCTGGACGTGGGGGAAGACGACCCTCGCTACGAGGATAAGCGGCGGCAATACCGGATCTGGGATGAGGGGAAGCCGCCTGAACTGGTGATTGAGCTGGCCTCTCCCAGCACCGTGGCACGCGACGAGGTGGGGAAGAAGGAAGACTACGCGGCGATGGGGGTACGGGAGTACGTCCTGTTCGATCCCGCCGGAGACATGCCGCATCCCCGCCTACAGGTGTATCGGCTGACGGCTTCCGGCTATGAGCCGGTACCGGCGGACCCGGCGGGCGCGGTGGAGAGTTCGGTCCTGGCCGGGTATGCCTGGGTACGGGAAGACGACCTTCTACGTCTGTGGGATCGCGCCTCCCGGCGACTGGTCCCCACCCCGGAGGAGCGGGCGGATCGCGAGGCCGGCCGAGCCAACCTAGAGGCCGGCAGGGCCAAGCGGGAAACGACGCGAGCCGAGGCGGAGATGCAAGGCCGCCTGCGGGCCGAGGAGCGGATCCGTGAGTTGGAGGCCCTGCTCCGTGCCCAAGCCGATCGGCAGTCGGAATCCTAACAGCCCTCCGCCAGGCAAGAAACCACGCCGCCTGCCGGCCACGACCGGCGGGATTGCTCCGACCTATGGCTCCAGGTGGCTTGCCGCTCTCCGGTCGCGGAGCGCCGCTTGAGCGCCGGGACGGCTCATGTGCAGCCGCATCAGAAAGGTAGTGAGATAGTTCTGGTCGCGCTGGGTGATCTGAAGAAAGGCGACGCTGACAACCTCTGGGGAAACGACCCGGACCACCCGGGCCACCCCGAGCGTTTGCTCCGAGGTAGCGGGCAGTTTAAATTTGATCTGAACCAAACTCTCCGGAACAAAGTCGGGATTAGGGGACTCCAACCTGAGGCGGGCCCCATTGGCGCTCAGATCAAGCAGCGTGCATGCCTGGAACTGGAGGGGAGGCGCCGTGTGCGGGGCGAGCCAGGCCGGCTCATTGGTGGAAACGCGGACATGCTGGCGCTCGGTTGCTTGGGGAATGGACGGAGTGTTGAACTGCACGCGGGGAAAAATCCCACCTTCGACCTCCAACAGCACATCGCGCAGACTCTGCTCCACCTGTTGATCGAGGAGGAGATTCCCTCCCATGTGAAGGACGCTTTGCCATGCCTCGGCCAACAGATGCACGTCCCGGTTCGCGGCCGCCCGTCCGTGCCACATGGGGCCGCAGGTGATATCTCCCGTCGCCTCCAGGGTGGCGGGCTGCTGGGCCGTGCCGATCACGCTTCCCATCACCGAAAGATTACCGCCCCGACTGACAATCGATGCCTCGCGCACATGTCCCTGGATGCAGATATCGCCTCCCGCTTCCACGCAGGCACTCTCGCCCACCGACCCGGTGATGAAGAGCGAGGCGTCGGGGTGGATGACGAACGCCCCCGCCAGCACATCCCCTTCATGAATGATCATTGGGTGAACTTCCACCAGCAAGTTGCGCATCCGCACCTCGCCGTCACAGGCAGCCAGGAGCTGCGTGCCGCCTTCGCCGATCAGGGTGTGCGGTCCTTGCGGCAGGCGGGCCTCGCGCGGAACCCGAACCGGCAACATGCGGCCCAGTACATCGGTGCCCGGCTTGCCCGGTGTCCCACGGATTCGGCGAGCCAGGACCGTGCCGGCTCGGACCACTTGGCGCCGGCCCTGGACATCGCCGCTCTTGGGCGCGATCGGAATGGGCACCACCAGTTCGATCCGATCATCGACCGGCGGCACCGGAGGGACGGCCCGCGGGGAGGGGGCTGCATCGCTCGTATCCTTCGGTGATGCATTCAGGAACTCGTTCGCCATTGGTAACCATTCCCCTCGCGAAATAGCCGTTCCCAACCTGCTGCTTGCAGCCCAGCGTACCACACCCGCGCTCGCGCGCGATAGCCTGATTCGCTGTCGCTAACCCGATCATGCGATTCCCCGTATATTGGGATGAGGAGCGCGCCATACGGCGCTTCCCGCTTCGGAGGACTTCGTGGTCGTCAACCTAACCCCGGTAGGGATGAGCGGCGCTTTTTTGGCCGGACTCGCCTCGTTTCTCTCGCCCTGCGTCTTTCCCCTGGTGCCCGGCTATCTTTCCTACCTGGCGGGCACGGCGGGATCGCAAGCACGGGCCGCCGAGGATCCGCGCGACCTCCGCTGGCAGGTGGCGCTCCACGCCGTGTTCTTCGTCCTGGGCTTTTCCCTCATCTTCGTCGCCCTCGGCGCCACCGCCAGCTCGCTGGGCGACTACCTCCGTTCCCACCAGCAAATCGTCCAGCGGGTGGCTGGGGTCATCCTGATCCTCGCCGGTTTGCAGGTGGCGGGTGTCCTCAGCATCCTGCCGCTGCTCCGCGAACGACGGGTGCATGTGGAGCGGGGCGATCCGGCGGTCCTCAAGTCGGCCTTGATCGGGCTGGCCTTTGGGGCAGGCTGGACCCCCTGCGTGGGGCCGTTTCTCGGCTCGGTCCTGACCATGGCCGCCAGCACCGCCTCGCTGCGGGAAGGGGTGGTCTTGCTCTTGATCTACTCCTTTGGTCTTGGACTGCCCTTCCTGATCACCGGCCTGCTGATCGACCGGATCACGCCCGCCTTCCGCCGGATTTCCCGCTGGCTCCCAGTCATCAACCTGATCAGCGGCACCGCCCTGGTGCTCACCGGTCTGTTGGTCCTTTCGGGGACGCTGGTCACGCTCGCCCGCTACTCACCGTTCCTGGGCGGCTAGCGCCTCTTCTCTATCTCTCTGGTGGCAAGAAAGGCTGCGTAAGTTGTAGGGGCACCCCTCGTGGGTGCCCTTGGTGGCTGGCCCGAGGGCACCCACGAGGGGTGCCCCTACCAAAACGTGGGTAATAATCGGCTCTATCCCACTCGCAGTACGGCAATCGTCCAGGGGGGCAGGGTGACAACAGGGCCGGTCAGGCGAGTATGCTGGAGGGGGCCGGCGTTGCCGTCCCCAGCCCGCGCAAACCACCACAGATTGCGCGGACCGGCTGGAAGCCCCTGGAATGTCAGCGTATGCGCGTGACGGCGGTCCGAGTTGACCAAGAGGACGCTGGTTACACGGTCATCGCCTATGGCGGCGGCGGCGAGAATACCCTCTCGGCGAAGGTCGATACCCAGGCGCAAAGGCAGTGGGTGGGCGCCAAGGTAGCGGTCCACCAGGGCATAGACCTGGGCCGCTGGGCGTGGGAGGCCGGTAGCGTAGCTGAATGGCTCCTGCCCGCTGCCGCTGAGCGGGTACTGCGTGGCCAGGAGCAGGGGATTGGGTCCTCCGGGCTGGGCGTCTTGCCATAAGCGGACGAACAGATCGGCGGCGAAGATCGCCTGCGCGTAGCCGCCGTAGACCGGCGGCTCTTGCAGCGCCGCCGCGTTGGCGTCGATCGACCACTGGCCCACCATGATCCCGATATGCTGTCCGTTGCTGAACTGATCCAGACTCTCCCGCAAGTCGCTCAGCCGGGTATCGATACTGGGCCGCCCGCCGAAACCGCTCTGGGCGGCGCTCATGATATCGCCCACGCTGGGGACCGGCTCGGGTCCCGAGGATGAGTAAAGAAGCGGCGAATAATGGGTATCGATGGCGGCCACGGCGTCGGTCCAGCTCTGATCGGTGGCGCCGGTAATCCATTCGTCGGCGACGATTTTCAGGCAGCTTCCACACGGGGCCGCGCGCCGCATGGCCGCCGCGTAGGACACGACCAGCGCCGCGTACTGATCGGGCTGGATGGTGTAGGCGTCATCGGGCAAACGAGCGGCAAGCGGTACGGCGAAGTGCTTCCAATTGGCGGGGGAGTTCCCGATTTCCCAGTACGGCTGCATACAAGGCCGGCCCGGCCGCGTAAGGTCCGGGAGACAGTGCCGTTCGTAATAGGAGACCATGCGGGCGGCTTGCTGGGGGGCGTCCACCTCGCCGTTTACCACGATGACGGGCTGGGCTCCAATCTGGGCGGCGAAGCGGAGAAATTGATCCAGCGCCCCATTCCTGCCTGGAGCGCCCGTACATTCGCGCTGATTCCCCGAATCACCATAGCGGCAGCCGGTTTCCCAGTCGTAGTCGTCGGATCCCAGGCCGCCAAAGCGGGCCACCCGCGCACCGGCGTCACGCAGCACGGCGGCGATACTGGGATCACGGCGATCGTCGATTCCGACGCTAACCCCTAACCTCAGCGGGATCTCCTGAAGGGCATGGGAGTCGGTGCCGATCGCCGCCACGGTGGGCGGTAGGGTGGGCACCGCCCGCGGCACGGAGGAAAAGGCGCCGCTGACCGCAAGCACGGCCAGGGCGAACGCCACCCCGGCAAGCACGGCCAGAAGCGCCTGGAGACGGCGCCGCATCAGCGGGTAACAAGAGTCATGAGCAGCGAGCGGTTCACCGTGAAGCCACCTGAACTGACCTGCGCGATGATCTTGATTTGCACACCCTTGCCGATCAACTTGGGCGGGAAGGATACCGGCAATTCACAGGCATAGGCGCCAGTAGGATTGGCGAAGGTAGTACCAGTCAGATTGTTGTTCGGGCAGGATTCCGGCACCCCATCAGGGTACTGAAGACTGAGGCTCACCTGGGCCCCGGCGGTGCTCTGTACGCGGATCAGGATGGTCGCGTTATCACGGACACGACAGGAATCCGTCGCGGCGGGGCACCAGCGATCCAGATACCGCGGACGAGCCAACAACTGGACATCGGCGAGCGGGGTGGCCTGGGCAATGGTAAAGGTGCCGGACACCTCATCCGTATGGCCCTGGCGCGTGCTGCTGATCGTGAATTGGGCCTGGACATAGCGGTTAATCGGGTTATATTGCACCGGCGCCTCCAGAATGGCGGTGCCCTGGCGGTTGGCGGCGCCGCTTACGACGCTGTTGGTAGTATCGGGATACGACAGGGTGACGCTCACATCGGCGAACCGGCGGGTATGCACGGTGAAGCGGATCAGTTGGCCGGAGGTCACGGTGGCGGGGCAGACCAGTACGCGCGTGTCGCCCGTTTGGAACGAGGTCTGGTTCGCGGAATCCCCGCAGCCCACGACCGCGGCGCGCGTCTGCCTACCGTGCGCGGTTCCCGTGGCAAGCGGGAAGGCAGCGCCCAGCGCCGCCAGCATGCACAATATGGCGCCCATCCGCCTGATCATGGTCGTCGCCACTTCTTCCCGGTGACCGCCGAGATCGTACCTTGCCTATTCTACCACCCTCTTGGGCTGATTCTACCGTATACCAGGCCCATTGTAGGGGTATTGCCGATCTGTAAACGATGTGTTAATGTTGCTGGCCCGCAAACACTGGTACGATGATGGGATGACGCGAAAGACGCATGAGGATGAAGGAGCGCGGCGGCCATGAGCGCCGAGGATCGAGCCTTACTGCTGATCGGCGACAGCACCAACAACGCCGATATGTACCACGCGATTGGTTTCCTGTTCGGCGATCCGGTGATCTATCTGCGCGCCGGAGACCAGGAAACCCTCGTCTGCTCCGGCTTCGAGGCCGAGGAGGCACGCCGCCATTCACGGATCGCCGACGTGCGTTCGTCCCTTGATCCCGCGCTTGGCTATCAGCGCGCTCGCGCCGAATCGCTCCCTCATCATCTAGCGATGGCCGAGGTGGCGCGTACGCTGCTGGAATCCGCCGGGGTGCGCATGGTGACCGTGCCCGACACCATTCCCCTCAGCACGGTCGATTATCTGCGGGCGAAGGGAATCGAGGTGATCTGCGACCCGGAGGTGAAGGCCCGCGAGCGGCTGGTCAAGCGACCGGACGAGATCGCCGCTATCGAGGTGACCCAGCGCGCCACCGAGAAGGCGATGCGCCGCGCCATCGATCTGATCGCCGGCAGCGAGGTCCGCGCCGGCTTTCTCTACCACGAGGGACGCCCACTCACCGCCGAGGATCTCCACCTGGCCACCGATCGGGTATTCCTGGAGGAGCACTGCCTGGCCGAGGGGACGATCACCTCTGGCGGCACCGATACGGCCAGCCCGCACCATCGGGGTGCCGGCCACCTCCGGGCCGAGGCGCCAATCGTGCTCGACATTTTCCCCCGCCACAAGGATAATCGCTACTTCGCCGATATGACCCGCACGGTGAGCAAGGGTGATCCGGGGCCCGAGATCCGCCGGATGTACGAGGCCACGCTCCACGCGCAAGAAGCGGCGCTGGCCCTGATCGCCGGCGGGGTGAGCGGCAAGGACGTCTACGAGGCCGCGTGCCAAGTCTATGAGGAAGCTGGTTACCCCACCAGCCTGCGGACCGGCAGTATCCCTCCCACCGGGTTCATCCATGGCCTGGGTCACGGGGTGGGGTTGGAAATTCACGAGGGACCGCGGATGAGCTTCCATGACGAGACGCTCCACGAGGGCCAGGTCGTCACGGTCGAGCCGGGGCTGTATGATCCGGCGATCGGCGGGGTCCGGATCGAGGATCTGGTGGTGGTGACCGCGGACGGCTGCCGGAACTTGACCCACTTTGAGAAGGTGTTGGTAGTGTGATCCAGCGCTACCGAGTGGCGCCCCTTGATCGGGCAGCCCTGATTCGCACCATCTGTACCCTGGCGGGCTTGCTGGGGCTGCTGGTGCTGGTCTACATGATCCATCAGTTGGCCCCGCCGATCATGCTGCTCGACGCGCCGCTCGTCATCCTGCCCGCCCTGGCCTATGCCGGATCGCCCGAAGGGTACGCGGTGGACGCGCACGCCCTGTACATCGAGCGACGGGCCATGCGGACCCTCCGCATCCCCCTCTCGCGCCTGAAAGCGGTCCACCCGCTGCCCCGTCCCGCCGTGGATGGCGCCCTCCGCCTCTTCGGGACCGGCGGCCTCTTCGGCTGGGCCGGCCGCTACCGGTTCCCCGGGCTGGGCTCGGTGTCCATGCATGCCACCAACCTGGACCGCCTGATCTTGATCGAGCGCCGGCGGGGCCGTCCCTTGCTGATTAGTCCCGTGGATGCCGAGGCTTTTCTCGGCGGGGTACGCCGGCAATTCGAGACCATTGAGGTATCCGCCCGCCATGGCTGAAATACCCCAGGCGGGTACATCGGGGCGACGCATGCGCTTTGCCGACCTCATGCTCCAGTCGGAGGATACCTGCCTCCACGAACTGGTGCGCGGGGAGATCCTGCGCCTGCCGCTGCCGAAGGGTCAGCATGGCGTGATTGAAGCGCGGCTGGTGGAGTCTATAGATCGCTATCTCTACCGCCAGGCGATCGCTCCCTCATCAGGTATCCTGAACTCCAGCCCGCATCCCGGCGGCGAGGCCGGGTAAGAGCATCCAGATCGAGGAGGAGTGGATATGGCGCGCCGTCATACGCCCTACTACCATCAGTTCGTGGCCCTGGGGGCCGAGTTGGTCGATCGCATTGGCTTCGATTCGGCCTATAAGTTCACCTCGGTGGAGGCCGAGCATCTGGCGACCCGTGAACAGGCCGGCCTCTACGATGTCTATTACCAGGTGTTCGTGGAGATCAAGGGCGCCGATGCCGAGGCGCTCTTGCAGCGCACCCTGGTCAACAACGTGGCGGCCATGACCGACGGCAAGGTGCTCTATTCCTCGGTCTGCAACCAGGCGGGCGGCATGATCGACGATCTGACCTGCTTCCGCCTGTCGCCCACCCACTTCCGCCTCTGCCCCACCCCGTCGCGTGTCGATCGCATCGCCGCCTACATGACCGAACAGGCCGAGGGGCTGCACGCGACCGTTACCAACCTGGGCGTCGGCCAGGCATTCCTTTCGGTGCAAGGGCCACAGGCGCGAACGATCCTGGGCACGCTGACCGATACTGACCTCTCAACCGCCGCCCTCCCCTACTACACTTTCACCCACGGCACGGTGGCCGAGATACCGAACACGATGATTTCGCGGACCGGGTATTCGGGTGAACTGGGCTATGAGTTGTTCTATCCCGGCGAGTATGCCGATTCTATGTATGCGGCCCTGCTGGAAGCCGGAAAGCCGTTCGGCATGCTCCCCGCCGGTCTGGGCGCTCTCCGCAGCGTGCGGATCGAGAAGCGGTACCCTCTGTATGGGCTTGACCTGGATGAGACGACCAGCCCGATCGAGGCAGGGGTCGGCTGGACCGTGCGCTTTGACAAGGGGCAGTTTATTGGGCGCGATGCCCTCTTGCGCCAGAAGGAGCAGGGGGTCAGCCGGAAGCTGACGATGATCGCCTTCCCCGATCTCT
>JANWHO010000208.1 GCA_025450375.1 Chloroflexota bacterium | reverse complement strand
GGAGACACCGGGTACAACCGCTGGTCCATCACTCGCCCCTCCTCACGGGCAGGACCAGTATACCATCCTATCACCTTTGATAACAGTGTCTAGTAGTCAGTAATCCAGTGCCAGGCGGCATTGTTTGATAGGGCGCTGGCCGCATCCGTCAAACGCTCACTCCGCCCGTCGTGCGTCCACGGGGTTAAGCCGCGCGGCCCGCAAGGAAGGGAACACTCCCGCCGCGGTGCCCAGGAACGTGGCGAAGAGCACTGTCCCGACCGCCAGGCGCGTGGTGACCGCGAAGATCTGGGTACCGGTATGCGCGGTGCCGGCGTTGATGCCGAACGCCAGCAGGCTCCCCAACCCGAGACCCACCAAGCCGCCCACCAGGCCGATGGCCGCCGCCTCACCCAGAAATTCCCCCAAAACCTGTCCCGTGCGGGCGCCAATCGCCTTCTTGAGTCCGATCTCCTTCACCCGTTCGGCCACGCTGGTGGCCATGGTGTTGATCACGCTGAGAGTACCTACGATCAGGGCGATCAAGGCCGAACCCAGGGTGATTAGGTTGAAGGTCAGACTCAATTGTTGGAATTGCGCCTTCATCGCGGCGGGCGAGAGGACCGAAAGGTCGCGCATCCCCACCCGCTGAATACGTGCCGCCAGGGCGTCCCCGCTCACGCCGGGCCGCGGGTACACGGCGAAGGCGGAGGCCAGTTGCTCCGGCCGCAGGCTCCCACCGAGGATCGGCGGCAGGGTCTGGAACAGCAAGCCCTGAGCATCGCGCAGGTTCATGCGCACCATGGTGTCGGGCAGGGTCATAGTCGTCCTCAGAATCGCCTTCACCGTAAAGGTCACCACCCGAACCTTGAAGGCGCTGCCAACCTGGAGCTTGTATTCGCGCGCGACGGAGGAGCCGACCGCCACCACCCCACGTTGGGAGAGGGGCGGCATGACCCCCTGAGCGGCCACCAGCGAATCGGCCTCGTACCCCATGGCATTGGCGCCCAGCCCGGTGATCATGTCAGGCATCGCGAAGCCGCCACCATCGTCCTTGAGCGGCAAGCTGACCATGGGGACGACCGCCGCGACCCCAGGCGCTTTCCGAAGGTCTCCCGTCCGAGCCATGGAAATGGGCATTGCCTCCATGGCGCCGCCCGCCTGAGTGATGGTTACGTGGTCGCCGTAGTAGGCCGCCCCGCCCGTCACGAGAAGGTTCATCTTCTCGGCCATGGCGCCCATGACCGTCAGGGCGAGGACGCCGATCACGATGCCCAGCACGGTCAATCCGGTGCGCGCCTTGCGGCGCGTCATGTTGCGGAGGATATCGATCATGTCCCTATCTCCTTTCCTCTCCATACTGCTAGGCGATAGGGGTCGCGCGCGTCTCCCGGGGGTCGTGGAATGATGCGACCTGAGAGGTATTCCGCGGCTGGGTGGGTCAGCCCGAAGTCGCGGGGATGCACCGTGCCGAAAAGGAGAAGTGGGCTATGCCGCGGTCACGGCGAGCCTACTTCCCCCGTGCGCATCCATCGTCCTACGCGCTTGCGGCAGGCTCCGCGGAGAGGACCCCTTGCTCATCGTTCACCGGTACAGGTCGCAGCACCACGTCGTAGAGCGTCGCGCCGACCGGGCCACCGAGGAATGGCCCGATGATATAGGCCCACCAGATCCCGTTCGGTCCCGGCAGCGCGATTTGGCCCCAGCCGGCGAGCCAGGCAAAGAGCCGTGGGCCGAAGTCGCGAGCCGGGTTCAGGCCGGCCTGGGTGAGCGGGGCCAACACGCTGATGATGATGGCCACGCTAAAACCGATGAAGAATGGGGCCAGATTCCCACTCGGTGCATCCCGATTGTGGCGGTCCACCAGGGCGAAGATGAAGAAATGCAGGATCGCCGTGCCTAGCGCCTCGATCAGCATGACGGCAAATGGAGAGAGCAGGGCCACGGTCGCGGGCGCCGTGCCGAAGACGGCCGGGTTGGGGCCGTACTCGCCGAAGATCATGCCGGAGAGTTGGCTGCCAGGATGGCCACGCACCAGGTGGTGCGCGGTCTCGAAGCGGCTGATAAAGGGTGAAAAGCAGGCATAGAGGGTGGCCGCGGCCAGGAATGCACCCGCGAGTTGCGCCGCCCAATAGGGGAGCAGGCGGGACCGAGGAAAGCTCTCAGGTCGGCGCCAGGCCAGACTCAGGCTCACCGAGGGGTTAAGGTGCGCGCCGCTTGCCGCGGCGGTGGCGTAGATGGCCAGGGTGATACCGAAGCCCCACACAACCGCCACCTGCCAGAGACCGACCTGGGCGCCGGTGATCACCGCGCTCAATACCGAGCCGCAGCCAAAGAAGGCCAGCAGATAGGTGCCAATCAGTTCGCCCGCGCAAGCACGGCTCAGCGATGGGAGGGCGACAGGGCGGCTCATCGCCGGCCCCCGCGCCGCCCGTCGAGTCCATGCGGGACGACACGCGCGCGGCCCAACTCGATGATCACGAGACGGGTCATACCGGCTGCCCCTGGGTACTGAGGTCAACCGCGAGGCGCTCGGGCGCCGACTCGGGCACGCGGCCTCCCGTCCGGAGGTAGGCGGCGAAGTATGCCGGCAGCCCGACATCCAGCAGGCGACGGCAGGCCAGTTCCACATCGTAGGCCACGCGGATCTGCTCGGCGTGGACCGCCACACCCTCCAGGGTGAGAATGCAGTAGCCAGCGCGTGCGTCCCCATCCTTGGGGCGCCCGACACTGCCGCTGTTGATAAAGTGTACGCCATCCACTACCCGGTGGTAGGGTACATGGGTATGGCCGAAGGCGATCACATCGGCATGCGCATCTGCTCTTCCGCCCGGCGTGAACTGCCGCAAATAGCCGTCGGAGCGGTTCTCGAAGAGATATTCGGTGGTATCGCGCGGCGATCCATGGCAGAGCAGTAGCTGGTGCCCTTCCGCCTCGAAGCGAATCTCGCGGGGCAGGGACCGCAACCACGCCTTGTGCGCATGGCTGGTGTGTGCACGGGTCCAGCCGAAGGAGCGATTGCCCATGGCAATGTCGAAGGGGGTGACATACTTGCAACCGCAGTCGGCGCGCTCGAAGCCCACTCCCTCGTCATAGTTTCCCAGGAGGGTGGGGTAGGTACGAGCCATCAGGAGATCCTGCACCTCGTTCGGCTCGGCCGCGTAGCCACCCAGGTCACCCAGGCAATACACGGCATCGAGGGGACGGGCTGCTTCCTGGCGATCCAGGTCATCGAGCACGGCCTGGAGGGCGGGCAGGTTGGCGTGCAAGTCAGAGAGCAAGGCGATACGGATCGCCATGGGGCGAACTCCTTTCTACCAGTGCGACCGCAAGTTAAGGAGGTGACCGATGCGGGTATTCAGTTCCAGCCAGAGCGTGGAGAAAGCACGGGAACGGGCAGCCTCATCCTCGATAGCCGCGGGATCGGGGAAGCTCCAGTGAATGCGCACCGGGTCGGGGAACACTGGGCAATTGTGGGTACAGAGGAACAGCACCCGGATCGGCCGGTCGGCCGGGATTCCCTCGGTACCGGATGCCCCACGAGCTTCGGGGCTCAGAACGGGGTGCAGGGCCTGACCAGCCTGCTGATAGAACGTCCGCAGGCGGTCAAGGTCGAGGTAATAATAGACATCGCGTGCGTCGGCATGGCTATGGCGGTCGCGCGGCAAACCCAGTTCGCGCAAGTGCTTAAGATGATAGGAGACGGCATTCTGGGGCACCCTCAGGCGCGCCGCCAGTTCGCGGTAAAGGCGTTCCGCTGTTCGCCATGACGGCATGTCACCACGTAGAGTCCGTAGGTGAACAGCCGGAGCACGACCTTCCTCGCAATCTGGTCCATGCGCCGCACCTCCATGCACCAGCGAGCGACCCGAGTGCTTGCCATTGTAGACGTTTCAAGCAGATTTATCAATGCTTATTGATGTAATGATCCTTGATATGACGCTCGTTCATGATTGCCCTCCCGCACCAGCCCACCAGTGAAACGGCGCGTTCTCTTGGACCTGGCATCAGACCTATGCGAATACATTCCTGCATGAAGGACGCGGTGGGGCGCGTGATGGGACGCCGCCCTGCCGCGCTCTATACCATGAAGGTGGTGCTGCTTGCGGGCTGAAGGTAACCCGGCCTGGGCGCGGGTCCGATCAGGCACGAGCGTCCGGAGGGAACCGGGAACCCAATCGATACTATGACATGGCCGGTCGAGGCGTCAGGGCGACGGCCAGACCCGCCAGCAGGAACGCACCCGCGCACAGCCAGAAGGGCACAGTGTAGCCGCCCAGATGATCATAGAGTACCCCGGCCAGGAGCGGCCCCGCGCCAGCGGCGAGGGCCACCGGCACTCCCTGGATCGCCGTGATCGCCCCGTAGGCCCGGCGCCCAAAATGGTCCGCCATCACCGCCGCCCGTAGCGGGGAGATCGCCCCGAAGGCGCCGCCGTAGACGATGATATAGGTGACGAGCCACCCCAGGCTCGTCCCATGCAGCAGCAGCACCCCGAAGAGGTAGTACGACGTGCCGTAGGAGATGATGGTGGTAATACCCAACGCCACCACCAAGATCCAGCCGTAGTACAGCGTCACGGCAGGCGGCGGGGCGTCTCCCGAGGATGCGGTCACCGGCAGCCGCAAGTCCCCGTGGCGTCGTCGCCGCAACCGCCGGCCTTTTCGGACGACTCGCAACATACCTCCTGCTCCGATGGCGCGCAACACGACTCCTCGGACTCGGGTGCGAGTTGCACCGATGGCTGGCCGGTGAGATTGGCGCGCGGGCCGGCCCCGGCCAGGACCAGTTCGCGGACGGGCGCTTGCCGCGCCACGGCGATCCGCAACTGGGCGACCGGCGCCGCGATACCGCACGCGCCGCCTTCGCCGGACGAGCACACGCCGGTCTCCGGCAGTTCCAACCGCACGTCCCGGGCTGCTGCCCAGTCACCGGCGAGGGCGGCCACCACCGAGCGCACCTGTTCGTAGCCGGTGAGCAGCAGGAAGGTCGGCGCCCGGCCGTAGCTCTTCATCCCCACAATATAGAAATCCCGCTCGGGGTGCCGCAACTCCTCCGCCCCGTGCGGCGGTACCGTGCCGCAACTGTGGACATTCGGATCGATCAACCCCGCCAGGGCCGTGGGGCTCTCGACGGCGGAATCCAGGCCCAATCGCAGTTCGCGCGCGAGGGAGAGATCCGGGCGGAAGCCGGTGGCGGCGACGATCTCGTCCACCGGCCCCAGCGTGTCGTGCCCGCCCTCCACCACGATGCCATCCGGCGTGTCGCGCAGTGCGGCGATCTTAAAGCCCGTGACCACCTGAAGTGTCCCAGCATCCGCCAACTCGCGAATACGCCGGCCGAGGGCACCGCGCTCGACCAGCGCATCGTCCGCGCCTCCGCCGAAGACCTGGCCCAGCGCGGGGCGGCGGACTGCCCAGGTAATCGCCGTTCCCGGCGCCTCGCGAGCTAGCTCGGCCAGATCCTGCAGGGCGTTGAACGCTGAGTGGCCGCTGCCGACGACCAGCACCCGCCGCCCGGCGTAGCGCGCCCGGTGCGCGCCTAGCATGTCGGGGATGCCGTAGAAGACGCAGTGCGCCAGCGCCCGCTCGCCGATAGCCAGCACACCGTCGGCACCCAGGGGGTTCGGCATGGTCCAGGTCCCCGAGGCGTCGATCACGGCGCGGGCTAGAATCGCCTCCTCGCGCCCATCGGGCCCCTGTACCCGCAAGACGAAGGGGG
This sequence comes from Chloroflexota bacterium, assembly GCA_025450375.1. The sequence goes on along the minus strand of JANWHO010000208.1, from coordinate 462 downwards.
CCTCCTCGCGGCCAGCCGTCTTCATCTTGTCGAAGCCGAGGCGGGTGACGGAGAGGACGCGGCTGTTCAGGCGCAGATGCGGCGCGATCTCCGGCAACGCGGCCAGGGGTGCGAGGTACTGGTCAAACAGTTCCCGGCCCGTGGGGTAACCCTCGGGGTCGGGGGCCGTCCAGCCCCGCGCCTCCAGCAGGGCGCGCGCCGCCGCGTCGACGGCGTAACGCCAGGGAGAGAAGAAGCGCACATGCGCCCACTCGCGCACGCTGGCGCCCGCGGTCGCGCCGGCCTCAAGGATGAGAGGGGTCAGACCGCGGGCGCTCAGGTGGGCCGCCGCGGCCAGGCCCACGGGTCCGGCGCCGATAACCGCGATAGGGAGAGTAGACTGATTCATGCTGAGGCTCCTTCTATCGATACTTGTCAATGGGTTAGAGCAAAAAAAGGGTGGACGGCTAGGCGAGCGCCGCG
>JANWHO010000207.1 GCA_025450375.1 Chloroflexota bacterium | reverse complement strand
TGGACCGCGCGGGCCAACGCATGGATTCGGGAGGCGGGACGCAGCTTCTGGCGAGCAACGGCTACGAGCGCGGGCCGGGCGGCCAATCCGTCACGCGGGACGGCGCCGCCTATCTGTTGGTCTACCAGTATTATGACGCGCGCGACAATGGGAACGCCAAGGTCCAGGTGCGAACGATGTCCTGGACCTCGACGGACTGGCCCCGTCTCGGTCCCCCATTGGATTCCTGATCCGGAATCGCTTCATCCCCTTGGTATGAGGGGCGTGATGCTCTCGGAGGCGGCGGAGCGGCAGACGGAGACAACCTCCGGCTGAGGCCGGATGGCAGGGCACGACGGCTGAGGCCGGGTGTGCCTGGGATGGTGTGGAGGCATACCGGGTTGTACCAGGTTGAAGCCCGGCATTTATGCCGGGGAGCCGGGTACCCTCTGGGTGATGCCCACCTAGCGTGGCCTTCAGGCCGCTTCTATCCGGGTTTCCGGCATGTCCGAACCGCGATTGACGCTATACGATCATGCGCCATCAAGATACAATGTCAATAGAAAGAACGATACGCCGTGGGAGGTCGAACTGATGGCCGGAGCAGGTATGGCGACGGGGACGACGTTGTCGCTCAGGCAAGCTCTGCGCGCCCAGTACCCTCGGGCGCGCGACGAGACAATAGACGCCGCGCTGGGCGTACTTGGGCACGCCGACAGCCTGCTGCGCCAGGCCCTCACCGCCCGCCTCTTCCATGCCCTCGCCCATCTGGTCGAGGGCGCGGACGAGGCACCAGCAACGGCGGCCCTGGGGCGCCCCACCGACTATGCGCTGCTGCTTGAGTTGCTTACCGCCCCCGCGGTGATGGAGCGGGTGCGCGAGGAGGATCCGCTCGGCCCCGCCCGCCTGCGCTGGCTGCGCGATCGGGAGCGCCTGCTGGCGGCGGAGGGCGGCGCCGTGCCGGTCACCGCCGCGATGGAGATCCTGGGCTTGAAGAGTCGCCAGGCCGTGCAGCAGCGCCGGGCGCGCGGCAGGTTGCTCGGCCTGCCTCTGGGCGGCAGCACCTACCTCTATCCAGTCTGGCAGTTCGACCGGCAGGGCGTGATCCCCGGCTTATCCGCGACGCTCGCCGCCCTGGCGCATCCTGACCCCTGGGGGCAGGTTGCCTTCCTGCTCAGCGGGGACGCTCGCCTTGATGGGTTGCGCCCGCTGGATGCGCTGCGGGCAGGCCGGGTGGCCGAGACGGTCTCGGCGGCGCGGCACTACGGGGAGCAAGGTGGGGGCTAGCCAGGCGGATCTGGGACCGTTGCCGCTCCCACCAGCCGATCTGGCGGTTCGCGCGTTGCCTCTCCAGCCCATGGATCGCCATTGGTATCGCATTCACGCCTGTCTTCACGAGGCAATCTTCTTCAACCGTCAGCCGGTGGCCCGCTTCAATGCGCCCGCGGGCGAGTACGGAACGATGTACCTGGGCAGCGAGCCGGCGTGCTGCTTCGTGGAGACCTTCGGGCGGCTGGACACGACAGCCGGCACCACGGTGCGAATGGTGAGCCAGGCCCAATTGCTGGCCGCGTGCCTGTCCGAGGTTGTCCCGGTGCGGCCGCTGGCCCTGGTGGATCTGACCGGGTCCGGGCTGCGATGCATCGACGCGGACGCACGCCTGTTCGCGGGCAACCATGCCGAGGCCCGCCTGTGGGGGCGCGCTTTTTGGTCCCATCCCGAACAGCCCGACGGGCTACTCTTCCCGGCCCGGCACGATCCCTCGCTCCTGAGTGTGGCCCTGTTCGACCGCGCTCAGGCCGTGATGCGGGCGGGGATCCCGATATCGCTGGGCGCCCTGCCGCTCCCCGTGCTTGGCGCGCTCCTCGATCGGTACGACTTCAGTCTGCGGCCCTAAAGCTGACCCAGTTCATGCAACGCGACTGCTGTCGCCGCGCCTGGAGGCGGGCCAGGGCGGCGCCGATGGAGACCGTCCCGTGAGGGCAATTCTTCACGAATATACCAAATCTAGTATAGTGCATTCGGGGGGCAGGATGCGACCAGTAGAGTTTGTTGGCCAGTCTCGTGAGGATCTACGGGCGTTTCCCGCCACGGTTTGGGAGGGATAGGGCCATGGACAAGGAATGGGAGATCGTGCCCAGCAGCGGCAATATCTTTGCCGATCTGGATCTTCCGGAGCCGGAGGAGTTGTTGGCCAAGGCCGCTCTGGGGTATCAGATCCGAGAGGCTATCGTGGAGCGAGGATGGACCCAGGTGCAGGCCGCGGCCGCCTTGGGGATCGCCCAGCCGAAGGTCTCGGCCTTGATGGCCGCCAGGCTGAGCGGCTTCTCGATCGAGCGCCTGCTGCGTCTGCTGCTGCGGCTGGATCGGGACATCGAAATTGCCGTACGACCCAAACGTGAGGAGCAGGCCCGCGTGCGGGTAGCTTGACGCGGCGCTGTACGGGCCGATGCGGCTCTTCTCGCGGTAGTTGGGCCAGCGCATCCAAGCAGCGCCGCGTCGGGCGGAGCCTCGTCATGAACTATGGGCGAGGCGTGGGCGCTTGATTGACGCCGTCCTGTTCTTGCTCGTCTACCGGCGGCATGCCCTGAGACTGACGCGGTTGGGCGGTAGGCTGGTGGGAGTGCCCAATGGCGGCCACTGCCGCCGCGGCGTGGAAGCGCTCACGTGAATTGGGCGGCGCGGCCACGAACTGGTGGCCAGCATCCATTCCCTGTTTCTCCGCCTGCCGCGAAAGGTGTGTCTCATCATGATGGTACTCCATTTTCTTCCATAATAGTGCGAAGCTCGTCCCTCAAGCCATCAGGAATCAGTAGGGTCGGTCACGCTGGCGAGCCTGGAGACCCGCGCCCCCAAAAAGGCGACTCCGCCCACACATCCGCGGAGCACCCCGTTGGCGAGAGGCACCTATACGACACGTATCCGGGCCGCGTACACTGAGGTGAATGCAGCCAGGGAAGGGGGAGCGCCATGCCGACGATCCTCGTCGCGGACGATGACCAGAAGATCACCGAGATGTTGCGGCGGACCCTGACCTATGAAGGCTACACGGTCTTGACGGCGGCGGATGGGCAGGAAGCCCTGGACAAGGCGCAGGCTCACCGGCCCGATCTGGTGGTGCTCGACTGGATGATGCCGCGGCTCAATGGCCTTGAGGTGGCCCGGCGGTTGCGCGCGGCGGATGACGTGAAAATCTTGATGCTCACGGCGCGGGACGCCATTGAGGACCGCGTGGAGGGGTTGGATGGCGGGGCCGACGATTATCTGGTCAAGCCCTTCGCGCCCGCCGAGCTGCTGGCGCGGGTCCGCTCCATGCTGCGGCGGGCGCTGGCGGATGGCCCGAAGCTGCTCCGCTACGCGGATCTTTCGCTCGATCCCACGACTCGCGAGACCCGCCGCGGCGAGCGTGACTTCAGTTTGAGTCCCAAGGAATTCGATTTGCTCGCCCATATCCTGGCCCACCCGCGCCAGGTGCTGCCCCGCGAGAGTATCCTCGAGGCGGTGTGGGGCTACGACTTCGGCGGCGAGGACAACGTGCTCGACGTCTATATCGGCAACCTGCGGGCCAAGACCGAGGCGGGCGGTGAACCGCGGCTGATCCAGACGGTCCGCGGGGTCGGCTACGTGCTGCGTGAGGGGTAGGGCACCGGGACGGAAGTCCCCTGGCGGTTTCCGGTAGGGGCGACCCCCTTGTGGTCGCCCTCGGGCAGGCGCCAGGGCAACCACAAGGGGGTCGCCCCCAACAATCGGTGGCGAACGTGCGCCAAGCTATACGGCGCGACCCCGGCAATGTGTTTAGTGCAAGATCGCTACCTCGTTCGGTCCCTGCCCAATCGGCACCACCGAGACCACCCGGTTATCCGCCGCGCGAATAATCGTGATCGTGCCTGCGTTGATCGCCGGGACAAAGATGTACTTGCCGTCCGGGGTAATGTCCGGTCCGTGGGGACCATTCCCTACCGGGATGGTGGCCACGACCCGCGCCGATTTGGTCTCGATGACCGAGACGCTGTTCCCCAACTGATTGGCCACGTAGAGGTGTGAGCCGTTGCCGGTGATCGCCATCAGGGCCGGCCCGTTGCCTACCCGAATGGCCGCCCGCTGGGTCAGGCTGCCGGGCCTGAGAATATACACCTGGTTGCCGCGGGCATCGGTGACGTAGATCTCGCCGTTGATCGGGTTCACCGTCACCCCCAGCGGCTCTAACCCGGCGGGTGCTTCCGTTTTCACCTTGAGGGTGTGGGTATCAATGACGTACACCGCGCCCTCGCCCTCGCAGGCGACGTAGATCCAGCGCCCATCCGGCGAGATATCCATGCCGTGCGGGCGCAGCCCCACCTGAATGTCGCCCACCACCTTGAAGGAGCGCATATCAATCACCGAGACATCATTGGTGAGAAAGTTGGTCACGAAGGCCAGCCCGTGGTCGGGGGTGAAGACGGTGTGAGCCGGCTCCAGTCCCACCGGAATCCGGTGCAGCACCTGGAGCGTGCGCCGGTCAAGCACCACGACGTCGCCCTGCAGAAAGTCAGTCACATAGGCCAGATTGGTCCCGTCCACGAAATCCACGCCGTGGGGCATCTTCCCCGTGTTCACCGCCTGGCCGTTCAACCTGGCCACCGTGTTGTCTTTCATCCTGGTGACCAGCGCGGTATAGGGGAGGCGCAGCGCGAAGGGCACGTTGAGCGAGGCGGGAGCAGCCGAGCCGGTGGGGGTCGGGGTGGCCGCGGCATCGCTGGTAAGCGGATGGGCCACCCCCGCCCCATCCACGTCATAGAGCAGCACGCGGACCACTCGCCATACCCCTCCAGCCTGAACCTGGATCGCCACGCGGGTCACCCCGGCCATGGGAAAGACGATCGTGCCCCGGTAGGCGCCATTGGCGGTAGGGCTCGCCGGATAGTCATCGCTCCCCATCCCCGGCATCCCCAACATTTCCACCTCGAAGCGCACCTGGAGCCCGGAGCGCAGGCGCACCGAGAGGCTGGCCGGAGCGGATTTCGGCTGGGTAAGGGTCACGGTCGCTGGCCCGTACGAAGTGTTGATGGGCGCGGCGTTCAGGAACGTGGCGCCGGGGCCGACCACGAAGTCGAACGGCACGTCGCGGAATACGAGGGGGTCGCTATGGGTGCGCACCAAGACATCGGCCCGCCAGTGACCAGTAAGGACCAGATCGCCCTGGCCACGATAGCCGCCCCCGGTCGGGGTGGTTTCCACGAACACATTGCCAAGCGAGGAATTGGACGGCATGGACAGGCGAACCCGCACCTGCGCGTCCGTGACAGCGGCCCCATGTTCACGGAACGTGGTAAAAAACGTCGCCTTCCCTACCGCCGGGGGGGTAATGGTCAAAATGACATCCAGCGCCCCTTTCTTCACCTCACTCTGGATCGAGGCCGGGGTGGTCAGCACTGGCACCGTGGTTGGGACGGCGGTGGCGCCGGCTCCGGCGCTGGCGACCGGCGTCGTGAACACGCTTACCGCCGGCGCTACCTGCCCCATCAAGGCGACACAGAGAAGAATCAGCGCCCCGAGAAGCGGCTCGACGCGCAGGCGCAGGATCAGAGACACGAACATGCCCTCCGCTTCGGGGCTCAGGAGTTGGCCGGTCCCAAGGGCCCGCAGCCGCGGACGGGTTCCGAACACATGCGAGGCGCTGAGGACAATAATCTCGGCGATCAGGGCCAGCTTGATGAGGAGGAAGCGCCCATACGCCGTATTGGTGAGCTCATCAAGGCTGGAAAGATGAACCTGAGCGTTAAACATGCCGGTGAACCCGGCGGTCGCCAGGGCGAGGAACGCGGCGGGGGAGAAGCGCGCGAGTAACAAGAGAAACTCATCTCGGGCCGCCGCGTTGGCGCGTGTATCCTTGCCCGCTTGGCGGCGCAGGGCGGGAATAAGCGCCAACGCGATAGCCGCCATGCCGCCGACCCAGACCGCGTTGGCCAACAGATGCAGCCAGTCCAGCAGCACGGAAGTGGCCAGAAGCCGCGAGACCGCCGCCGCGTGACCGGAATAGGCCAGGGCGAGCAAATAGCCGAGTCCAAGGACGCCAAGGAGTTGGAAACCGGCTGGTCGAGCGACCGGAAGCATGGGGAAGAGCGCCCGCCGGATAGGTCTATCGGGGCCGCGAACCTGCCGGGCCAGGAAAGCCACCACGCCCAGGGCCACGACCGCGCAGGCGACCCGCGCAATCCAGAACTGACCATAGTGCGAGTTGAGGATGTCCTGGAGGACGGAGCCGGAGATGATGCCGCTCCAGCCGCCGGCCGCGTACGCCTGGGCCGCCAATTCCAGCACGGAGGTGATCAAGGTGGCAATGAGCCCGGCCACGATTACCACCGTGCTGGATGAGGATGCGTCGTGGGCCAGGGTTCGGCGCCTGGCTCCGGCCGATTTGCGCGCGGGCGCCAGAACCAGCGCCTCGAAGGCCAGGGCTCCAGTCCAGATCGTGGAGGCGAGCAGCACCAGCCAGTGGGCCAGGGCGGCAGCCAGCGATGTGGAGTCAAGGCCCGGTTGGCTGACCGAGACGAACGCGGAGGGACTGGCACTGATCGGCCTGGCTCCCGGCCCACCGGCGGTGAACAGATAGAAGCAAAGCAGGATATGGCCGTCCAGGGACGACTCGCTGGTCCAGAAAACACTGTATTGCCCGGACGGCAGCGCGGGGAGCCTTACATCCAATTCCTCGCTGTTGCTTGGATTGAGGGTTCCCGTGTCCGTATTGACTTGATGGCCCTGAGCATTGCTGATCGTGATGCGCGAGAGGGCCGGATTGAGCCCCTCGTCGAACCAGAAGTGGTAGGTTCCCGACGGCACCAAAAGGTGACTGTCGGGCGCCAGATCAGCCTGGACCAGATGGGCATGAGCCAGCGCGCGGCCGGGGAACAGCCACAGCGCCAACAGGACTGCCACCCCCCACAGGCAGGGACGCGCGCGGGCCATCATGCCGATTTGCTCCTTACTTGATCGTAAAGGGGAGGACGCCCCCCGCCTTGTGCCCGTCGTCCGCCGAGATCGTGAACCACATCAGATAATACGATCCCCGCGCCAGTTTGGGCACGCCCACGGTCATCTGATGCGCGTTGGAAAAGGACACGGCGCTATTCTCCCGATCGACCTCCGCGCCGTCGCCGGTGGCCTCGACGATCCGGATGAAACTGCCCTTCGGATTCACCCCCTCCGCGAAGGTGCAGGTCAGTGTCCGCGGAACCGAGGCTACCTTTGCGTTTCGAGCCAGGCCGGCGCATTTTACCAGGGAGGCATGGGCTTCGGCGCCCCGAGGGAACACGGTTGAGGCGCCCAGGACGAGCGCGAAGAGGGCGGTGAGACGGATCATGCGGCTACGCATGGGAAATAGTACCTTTCACTGTGCATTGAAACGGAAGCTCTGGCCGTTGATCGAGGTCGAACCGTTCGCGGGCCGCCCGTGAGGTGGGCGCGTGCGGTAGTCCAGCGGCCACTCGGTTGTTCGCGCGCTCACCATACTGTTCGGCGCCCGCCGTCGGGCCAATCGCGGGCGGCATGGGTCCGCGAACGCGATCAGCCGCGCGTAAGGCTCAGAAAGGGTGGGGGTCTGGAGAGGAGTCCCGGCGCGACCCAGGCGCTGAGCGGGCCCGCCGCCGGACCGGGGGTAATGGGAACGCACACCCTTGAGTTGAGGAAAAGCGTGAGGAGGCGGCGAATAGTCGCGATAACCACCTGGAGCACGGTAAGGCGCCGTTCCAGACGCCAGACCAGGGCCGTCAACAGAATGGCCACGGCCAACTGCAATGGGAGCAGGGGCACGGCGCCGTTGGCCGGCATGGTCATCAGGGCGCCATCCATCCGCATCAGCGAGCCCATTGGCCACAGGTGGTCTGCCAGCGTATAGGCGCCGAATTGCCCGAGCAGGACCGGGGCCAGAAGCGTAAGGAAGCGCGCCGGATCACGCGGCAGCGCCACGTGAGGGTGCGCGGGAACCAGCCCCGCCCGCGTGGCCTCGGCTGTCAATTGGCGATGCCGATTCGTCAACGAGCGCACCCGCCACAGTACAGCGAACGTGACACCAAGGGTGCAGAGGATGACAATCAGCAGTCCGCCTGACAGGGGACATTGGGCCAGCATGGCCAGTGCGCTCAGGCGCCAATCGCCAGAGCTTCCCAGGCCAAGATGGTATTCCACGATGTGGACCGTCACGGCGCCAAGCGTGGAAAGCAACAGCAACAACGCCAGACCGAGGATCCCAGCCCTCGTACCATGCAATCCACTCACGCGCGGCAGGGAAAGACGCATCGGGCCGGCCTGGCCCGCGGGAGCATGCGAGATGCGCGCGTCGGGTTTCATTGCCTTTAAGTATAGCCGCCTGTCCAGATCGCCTCCAAAATCCAAAATCGCTGTATTGCCGCCGCGTTCCGGCACCATGGCCCAATTGGGATCACCGGGGGTATGATAAGAGAGCGACGCGAACAGAGGCGGCGGCATGGGGGGCGTGGCACCCACGACCGAGCTCGCGGTACCGGTGAGGAAGGGCAAGAGACATGAGGATTCGGGTTGGCGTGGCCGCGTTGGCGGTGTCGGCGGCCGTGTACGCGGCGGGTCCGGTACTGGCGTGCGGCATTAATGGTGTCCCCTCACTGTCCGGCAACGGCTCCTTAGCCCATCTCAACACCCAGCGCGCGTCCGCGGGCAGTCTTGGCCATTGGGCCCCGTTTGTCTTTGTCGTACCCTACCGAGTCAGGCAAACCATAACCTTCAAGGAGAATCTGGCCGATCTCCATAAGTCGCTGTTGCCCCAGGCATTCGGCCATCCATGGCACTGGAGCTTCGGCGATGGCCGCACGGCGGTGGGCCTTACCACGCACCATTCCTATTCGCACGCGGGTGTGTACAAGGTGGTTGCCTCGGCCTATTACAGCGACTACAAAGCGTGGTTCGAGTTCGACGCGGCGCTCATTCACGTCCGCTAACTGGTCCGCTCGCGGGCTCGGGGCCCTGGCCCTTCTGCTTCTCCATGCCGTGATAAGTCACGTCCGCTCACGCGGAAAGGCGGCTGCCCCGGATCCTGACGCCTGAGAGGAGACAATGCCGCCCGCTTACACACCGTGCCGCTTGCCGGGCTGGGCCGCGGGTGCTATGGTGGGGCACGTACAGGGGATAGCGGTGGAGCGGCGCGAGCCCCGAGAGGAGGGTGGCAAGGGGTGAGAATCAGCGTAGCCCTGGGGGTATCGGTGCTTCTGTTCGTAAGCGCCATCTGGGCGCGGCCGGCGCCGACTCAGGCGTGCGGCATCGATGGGATTCCCTCACTGACCGTCAACGGCTACATGGTGGTGATCAATAAACAAGTGCCGGTTGGACCGGGGTTGCGTCTCTGGGCGCCGTTCGTGCTCTCCTTCTCGCTTCACGCGCGCCGGGCCGAGGTTCTGGCGGAGTTACCGCAGCGAGTGCCGCTTCAGCCGGAGGCATTCCGCAACCCATGGCGGTGGAATTTTGGCGACGGGTCCGCGCAGGTTCGTGGGATTACCGTGCATCATATATTCAGCAAACCCGGCATCTATAAGATTACCGTGGCCGCCTACTTCCCCTCCCGGAAGTTTTGGTACATCTTCGATGCCGTGCAGGTCCGCGTGCGGCCTGGGTAAAGGGACGCGATTAGAGACGCGACATGGACACTTCGGCCCGCGTGTGGACCTTGGCGAGGGAAGCTGAAGGGATCCTGCGTGGCCGCCAAGGCCAGGATGTCAGGCTGCGTGACCCGTCGCTGATCGCCCAGCGAGACCGCAGCCTGGTAGCGCGCTGTGCCGTAACGGGCTGGGACGGCGTGGGGTCAGTCGTGATTAAGCGGAATGAGGGCGACGACGCACGCGGCTTCACCGATTGGGCCAGCCTCCAATTCCTCTCTACCCTGGCGGCCGCCGCGGGAGTGGCGCCTCAATTTTACGCTGGGGCGGTCACGGAACGCCTGGTGGTGATGGAGGATCTGGGCCCCTCGCGCAGCCTGGCGGACGTGCTTGATAGTGGGTCCGCCATAACCGTGGTCGGCGTCCTTCGAGCCCTGGCAATCTCCATGGCGCGGCTGGTCGAGGCGACCGCCCCGCACGAGGGAGCCTACGAGCGGCTGCGGTCGGCGCTCCCTGGGGCGGAAGGGCTGGGACGGCAGTCCGAAGCCATGCGGTGGCAGGGAGCGCTCGGCCGGGTGGAGCACTGGGCGGACGCGCTCGGCGTCCGTCTGCCGACCAGCTTCGGCGCCGCTTGCGAGCACATCGCGTCCGTGTACGCGGAGCCGGGTATCTACCTGGCATTTTCGCATGGAGATCCGGCCCCGTCGAACAACCATTTGGCCGGCGACCGGGTGTCTCTGGTCGATTTCGAGTACGCGGGCTACCGGCACGCGCTCTACGACCTCACGGCCTGGGACACCCTGTGCCCATTGCCCACCGGATGGGTTGCCGCGATGGAGCATGCCTTCCGGCGGAGGCTGGCCGCGGGGCCGCTGGGAGAGCCACTCGCCCATGTGGAGGGCTACCGCGAAGCCAGGGCGACCATGTGCGCGTATCGGGCGCTGGCGATGCTGACCTGGTTCTCCCCGGAGATCCTGCGGCAGGACCGTGGATGGGTATCAGAGTGGACGCAGCGTGAGGCCCTGATCTCCACCACGCTGCGCCTGCGGCGGACGACCGCCGGGGTCGCGGTGCTTGAGCCGCTGACGGAACTTGGTGGGGCGCTGGCCGAGGCGGTACAGGCACGGTGGCCGGAACTGGGCGACGGGCAGCCCCACTGGCCGAGCAGTGTAGGCGCGTCGTAACACCCAATGTTCGCGCTCTCCTGAACGATCTCAAGTTCTTAGCCTTCTCTACTCAACCTCTTAGCCTACGCTCATGATTGACCACGGCGGTTGGACTATGCTCGAAGCGGCGGATCGCATTCCGTGCCTGAACGCCATCCAAACCGTGAAAGGACTTGCACCATTGGCTGAACACATCGGTCGCCGGGGCCTTCTAGCTCTTGGCGGCCTCGGGCTAACCGTTCTCGCGACGGCCGGCTGGAAAAGCCGCTCGGCCGCCGGGAGAGCCCTCTTCTCGCCCACGCGCTTGCCGAGCGGCGCCGCCGGCCTGACGCTGAGTTGTGTACTGGCGCCCGAGCAGACACAAGGGCCATATTACATCCCCGCCGAGAAGGTGCGCTCGAATATCGTTGAGCGTAGCGCGGGTACGCCGCTCACGCTGCGGCTCACGGTGGTCGATGCCGTACAGTGCGCGCCGATCAAAGGCGCCGTTGTCGATATCTGGCATGCCAACGCCGGGGGCGTCTACTCGGGGTTCGAGAGCGCGAGCGCGGGCGGTCCCGGCGGGAATGGTGGGCCGACGGACAAGGACACGTTCTTGCGTGGGATTCAATATACCGATGCCCGCGGCGTTGTCCAGTTTCAGACCATCTATCCTGGGTGGTATAGGGGCAGAACCACGCATATCCATGTCATGGTGCATGTCGGCGGTAACGTCGTGCACACTGGACAACTCTATTTCGCCGACAGTCTCACCGACAAGGTCTACCAGACGGGACCCTACAGAGCACGCGCCGCCGCCCGCGACACCCGGAACAGCACGGATTCCATTTACGCGAACGGCGGCCCGCGGTCGACGCTGGCTATGAAACGCGGTACTACTGGGCGCTACATCGGCGCCATTACGCTCGGCGTGAAACGCGCCTGACGTTCATGCCGGCGCGTGCGGGACGCTCCCGCACGCGCTTTCTCGCCCGCCACCAGGTCGTTTCAGCGCGGGCGCCGAGCCATGGGCCCGCCGCCGGGAGATCGCCGGCGCGCCCACGGTGCCACAACATGGACGAGCAGCAGGCCCAGGCCCATGATCGTGAGCAGCGAATCAATGCTCAAGCCTTCGTTGAATGGGTTGGCGGCATTGATTCCCGGCAAGGTGTCGCCGGCCATCGCCGCGTAGTTGGCGCTCATGAGCAGGCCGCCGACCAGGGCAAGCATAACGCCAAGATTGAGT
>JANWHO010000206.1 GCA_025450375.1 Chloroflexota bacterium | reverse complement strand
CCGCCACCATGTTATCAAGGCTCATGACGGCATCGGCCAGGATGATCGTGCGCACCGCCTCGCCCAGGGCGCCGCCTTCGCGGACCGCATGCACCTTCTCACGCCGCCGCACGAGCTTGTAGGCGATCCACAGCAGCAGCAGGCCGCCAAACGCCTGAAGCAAGGGGATGCCAAGCAGCGCGGCAACTAGAGCCGTACAGAGTACGCGCAAGCCGATAGCGCCGCCGGCGCCGAGCAGGATAGCGCGCCGCCGTTCGGCCGGCGCGAGCGGCCGGCTGGCCGAGGCAAGGCGCTTCCTGGCCCGGCACGGAGCATGGGAGTTGCTGCTCGCCCACTTCATCGGCCATGTCCGGTCGTTCGTGGCGATTACGGCGGGAATGAGCGGCCTGCCCTACCGGCGCTTCCTCTACTACGAGGCGATCGCCGCGCTGATCTGGAACCTGGTCTGGGTGCTGACGGGGTATCTGGTGGGTACAAACCTGGGCGTGCTCCAGCGGTTCGCAGGCGGGGCCAGTCTCATCATGCTGCCTGCGGCGGCCATCGGATACTTGATCTATCGCCGCCTCCGTCGAAAGACGAGCCGTCGCGCCATGAGCGCGCCAAGCGGCGCCGACGCGCACCCATGAGGCGCGCAATTCCGGCATGGGCATCGCCGTGCAAAGTGCTTGCTCTACTCGGTGCGACTAGGCGGTCTCAATCGGCCAGACCGGAACCGCCGTCCCGTTGTCGCCGACGCAGCCGCGCCAGATCATTCTCCAGTTCAGCGATGTGCATTGACTGGGCGGAAAGCAACGAGATTTTTTCATGGGTGAACGGCACGGGCCGCCCGGAGGCATCGAACACCCGCAACAGGCCATTCTCCGGTTGCAAGGCTATCCCCAAGGCGGAAATATGAAAATGGCCATCACTTGCCTTGCGCTCAGTATAGCCGTGCGAACGGTCACCAGGATGGGATACACGCGGCTGGGGATTGTGATTCCCTGGCAGGAAGGGTCAACCTAATCGGGCCTCATGCTACGCCAACCCCATGCGGAACAGCCCCGCGGGCTTTACTAGGTTGTACCTGGTGAAATACGCTCACCATCGTCATCCACGGCCGGACCCTGGGCTTGGGATTGAGTAGTGGAGGCAGCGGCCACCGTCACTTCCTGGGCCAAACGCCGAGCCTCCAGGCGGAGCTGCCGGATATGCGCGACGGTTGGGGACACACGCCCAAACAGGGGCACATTCGCCTCGATTCCTTGCTGGACGAGCCACGCCGCAGCGTCGCTGCGCGTGGCACGGATGCCCGCCTCAATCAAGGTGTCCAACGCATTGACCGAAGCATCATCCAGGCGGCACATGACCACGTTGTTCTTGGCGGATACCATCCGACCGCCGGTGAGTTGGAGGACTTCCGTGCGTGCCTTCTCAAGAGTCACGTCAAAGCCCGCCAGCACCTGGGCGGCAACGCTCTCTCCTTCCCGGATGAGGGCGAGCAACAGATGCTCCGAGCAAACATAGCCGCGCTTGAGACGCCGCGCCTCGTCAACCGCCAACTCAAGCACCACCTTGCAGCGAGGGGTTAAACCATCCTCACCGACTGGGGTGGGATCTCCGCGCCCAATGATCTCCTCCACCGCGGCACGCACTTGCCGGGGTTCAATCCCCAAACCGGCCAGAGCCTTTACGGCCGCACTCCGCCGTTCGGCAAGGAGGCCCAGCAGGAGATGTTCCGTGCCGATAGAGGTGTGGTTAAGGGCTTGTGCCTCCTCCTGCGCCCGCAGCAGCGCATCGCGTGTTCGTCCGGTAAACCTTGCGAATGTCTCGCGCATTGCCGGCGATGGTTGTGGTTCCACCTGTTGCTCTGTCATAGTCGTCCTCATCAGGTCTGCGTTGATTACGATGGTGTCCGTAATTTACTTACGCACATGGCCTCACGTAATCTAGAATAGAGGGTATGGCGTGAGCTTGCAACACATTGGCCTGTGTAGTGGGCGTGGGTGGAATCATGGAGTCACGCGCAGCCGGTGCGGCCCACGACACTTCCGTGCTATCCGCCTCTTCCATGACTCCGTGATTCTAAATGCCCAGTACTACCGAGCAGGCGCCACCAGCCGCCCCACCGCCCGGTCGATGCAGACTCCATCGCGCTGCACGGTGATCCCGCGGACCAGGGTACGAGCTACCCGCCCGCGGACCTTGCGCCCTACGTACGGACTGTGCGGATGCCGGTAGCGAAGATCCTGGGCGGTAATGCTGAACTCCGCCGCCAAATCCACGAGCGCGAGGCCGGCATCCGCACCAACCGCGAGTGCTCCGCGGTCAGGGGCGAGTCCGAATCGTTCAGCCACGAATCCGGCCGTGCGGCGGCTCAGGGTGGGCAGATCGATTCCTCGGTCGCCATGGCCCTCGGCCAGCAACAGCGAGAGAAGATGCTGGCAGCCGGAGATGCCGCCCCAGACGCGGAAAAAGTCGTCGCCCGTCTTCATTGAGGCCGGTGCGGGCGAGTGATCGGATGCTACCATGGGCAGGGTTCCGGAGCGCAGATGCTCCCATAAGGCATTGACTTCCGCCAAGGGACGAAGAGGGGGCGCGCATTTGGCCACCGCGCCCAATCGCTCCACATCGTCCTCGGTGAGCACCAGATAGTGGGGACAGGTCTCGCAGCTTACATCCACGCCACGGGCGCGCGCCTCCGCCACCAGCGCCACCCCGCGCCCGCTGCTCACATGCACGATATGCAGCGGGCAGCCGGCTTCATCCGCCAGGATAATCGCCCGGTTGATCGCCTCCAGTTCCGCCACGACCGGACGCGATGCCAGGTAGTCACGCACCCCCACCCGTCCTTCGGCTATCGCTCGGCGGGCCAGCCCGGACGTGATCGCGTCGTTCTCCGCGTGGACCGCCACGATCCGCCCCAGTCGCGAGGCAATCCGCATCCCCTCGAACAGTGTGTCATCGTCCACGGCGGCGAAGTCGTCGATCCCACTGTTGGACATGAACGCCTTGAAGCCAATCACCCCCCGTTCCGCCAACGATTCCAGTTCGTCTAGATTCCCGGGAACCAGTCCGCCCCACAGCGCGAAGTCCACGATGGAGGATGCCTCGGCGGCGGCGCGTTTCTGGTCGAATGCCTCGACGGTGATCGTGGGCGGGTGGGCGTTGAGGGGCATGTCGAAGAAGAGGGTTCCCCCACCCACCGCCAGGGCGCGGGAACCGGTGGCGAACCCTTCCCATTCGGTCCTCCCCGGCTCGTTGAAATGCACGTGGGCATCGATTACTCCAGGAAAGACATGCAGACCGGCGGCGTCGATACTCTCATCGGCGGTCCCTTCCAGATCCGGACCGATGGCTACGATCCGCCCGTCAGCCACCGCCAGATCGGCGACCCATAGCCTCTCGGGCGCGACCAGGGTTCCGCCCCACAGCAGAAGATCGTAGCGGCTCACGCACTCGCATCCGAAGCTTGATCGAGGACAAAGCGATAGAGCACCTCGATGGCCGCCGCAACATCGGACGCGGCTACCGACTCTGCCGGGTTATGGCTGATCCCACCCGCGCAGCGGACGAACAGCATCGCCACCCTGGTCAGGGAAGACAACGGCACCGCGTCGTGCCCAGCCCCGCTCGCTAACTTGACCAGCGGATAGCCGCACTCGGCGATCGCCCTTGCCAGCCCGTCGATCAGCTCGGGATCGCAGGATACGGCGGCGCTGGACTGCACCGGTTGCCAGTGGACTTCCACGCCACGCCGCACGCCGATCGTCGTTGCCTCTAGCTGGAGATCCTCCGCCGCCTGGCGTCGTATCTCGTCGTCCTGGTGGCGCAGATCCAGGCTCAGGGTCACCTCACCGGGGATCACATTGCTGGCCCCTGGGCGCACGTCCACCTGGCCCACCGTGGCCACCACTCCTTCGGGCGCCCATGCCTGGCCCTCCACGGCCAGGATCCACTCCGCCGCCGCGCAGAGAGCGTCATGGCGCAATGCCATGGGGACGGTACCCGCGTGGCCCGGCGTCCCCAGGAACATGACGGTAACGCGGTCCTGTCCCGCGATCCCCGTAACCACGCCCACCGGCAGCCCACATGCCTCCAGCACCGGCCCCTGCTCGATATGCACCTCGCAGTACCCCCGGATCTCTCGCGGCATGCGGGCGCAACTCTCTACCGCGTCGGGATCGCCACCATAGGCACGCAGCGCCTCCGCAACGCTGGTCCCTTGGGAATCGGTGGCTACCAGCCACTCGGAATGGAACACCCCCGCCACGGCGGAACTGCCCAAATAGGAGGTGTGGAATCGTAATCCCTCCTCATCGGTGAAAGCCAGAATCTCCAGTGCGAATGGCAAGCGGCGACCAGTGGCCCGCAGTCGTTCGACAACAGCCAGGGCGGTCAGAATCCCGAGCGGGCCGTCGTACTTGCCCGCGTCGCGCACCGTATCCAGGTGCGAGCCCAGGAGGAAGACCCCGGCACTGGGATCGGCGCCGTCCAGGCGGCCAGTCAGATTCCCCAGGGCATCCTCCCTGACCACCAGCCCGGCATCGCGGAACCAGCCCGCCACCAGATCCTGAGCTTGGCGCATGGCCGGAGTGAGCGAACGGCGGATTAGCAGGTCAGGCTCCTCGGTGATCGCGGCCAGGGCATCGGCCCGTTGCAAGACGAGGTCCGCCGCGGTATTGTCAGTCATTTAGCTCCCCCGGTAGGTGCTATAGGCCCAGGGCGAGACCAGGAGCGGTACGTGATAGTGGGCGCCGGGGTCGGAGATGGCGAAGCGGACCGGCACCTGATCCAGGAACGGCGGATCAGCCGCGGCGACTCCCTGCGCGGCGAAGTATTCGCCCACCGCGAAGATCAGCTCGTATCGGCCAGGCGCGCAGTCGAACCCCTCCAGGAGCGGGGTGTTGGGGCGCCCATCGGCGTTGGTGCGCGCTACCTTGAGCAGACGCCGTTCCCCATCCGCGCCCAGGCCCCAGAGGGTGATCTCCAGGTTGGCGGCCGGGCGCCCCTGAGCGGTGTCCAGTACATGCGTGGTCAGGCGACCCATTATCCGGCGTCCCGGCCCAGGGTCAGGTGGATCATCCCATACGGAGGGCGTGGGTCACAGTAGACCTTCCGCGTCGGATCCTGATCGGAGACCACGACCGTGTCCCAGAGACGGTTTTGGGCATC
The DNA here is from genome assembly GCA_025450375.1 of Chloroflexota bacterium. Next base: position 3,775 of record JANWHO010000206.1, on the reverse strand, counting down.
GAATGAGACGGAGGAAAGCTGGGGGAACCGGAACAGCAGGCGGGAGCCGATTTCGTGGAGGAGATGCTGAATTGAATTACTGACGAACTGGTGGAAGATTGCCTGGACGAAATCTCGCACTTGCTCGGCGGGCACGTAGTGCTCCAGGGAGTCGCCGAGCGCGTCCTTCGGTTGGGCATACTGCCAGTAGACATTCAGGTAGATGAACAGCGGCCGATCAGGACGCTCGGGGAGGGTCGTGTGCTGGTCGCGCACGAATTGGCTGAACGAGCTACCGGTGACTTTGATCAATTGTAGGCCGATCTGTCCGCAGCGATGCGCGGTGACGCGCGTCCCTTCTCCTCCCCGATCCAATTCGAGTTGAGCGAACGCCTGTTCATCGTGACGCCGGCTGAACAACACCTGGCTGGCCGCGAAGCCGCCGGCATCCGTCGGCACGGACGCGGCGGCGAACGGCTGCTCGCGCGCGGTCAGGCGGAGCGATTGCATCTGAGGATAGGTGGTGAGGAAGCGCCGGCCAAGAAAGGCCAGGTAGCCCTCCAGGGTCGAGCCGGAATATTCCAGGGCCATGCTCATGGTGAAGTTCTTCATCGAGTCGGTGGCCACCACCATGGAGTTGTCGCCTTCGGTGTAAGCGGGGAGGAAGTTATCCCCGAATACCTCGACATCCACGTCGGCGGCGAAGAGAATGTTCTCGCGCCCGGTAAAGGAGGATTCAGGGATCGTGGATACACCGCGGAGCGGAGCGGCGTAGGTGCGGTAGAAGGTGATATTCCCCTTGCCATAGCGGATGACCGTGCTCATCGTGAACCCTCTTCCTCGGGCGCCCGGATCGCATCGAACAAGCGGAGCCGGGCGATTTTGCCAATTTCCGCCAGGGCGGCGGCGCGCTCCTCATCTAGATTATGGGCCAGGCGGCTCTCGAAACTGGCGAGAATGCTCTCGCGGGTGTGCTCACGGACACAGATAATGAAGGGGAAGCCGAACCGGTCGCGGTAGGCAGCGTTGAGGCGGGTGAAGGCCGCGAACTGCTCCGGGGTAAGCCGGTCCAGGCCGGCGGACGATTGCTCGCGCCGCGAGTCCGCGGTCAGGTCGCCGCCCATCGCCGCTTTCCCAGCCAGGTCGGGGTGAGCGCGAATGAGCGCCATGTGCTCGGCTTCCGATGCCTGATCCACTGCCTCATTCAGCGCCGCGGAGAGTTGCTCGACAGACGCGAAAGGGCGCGATTCCCAGGCACGGGCGGCGAAATGAGGGGAGCCCTCGAACACGAAGCCAATCGCCGCCACGAAATCGGGCTGGGCAGCCTGGTTCAACCAGGATAGGGTCACGCTTGGCATGCCCATCGCCTCCATCGAGTGCTCATTCTTATCCACGTATCATACGCTACGCTGCGTCAGGTCGGTCGTTGTAGGGGCACCGGGTACCCCTACCTAATTTCCTCCTCTAGAGAAATCCTGGGTAATGATTCGCCTTTGAACGGTTCATTCCCTCGCGCGTGACGCATCCCCGCGCTTCCTCGCCCACCATGGTACAACACGCGGAGTGATCCCCTTGGAGAGGAGCGCATCATGGCCACCTTGCTGATTCAACATGCCACCCTTCTCGCCGTCATGGACGACCAGGACCAGCGCTGGACCGATGGCGCTCTCCTGGCCACCGACCATGTTATTACGCAAGTGGGGCCCACCCAGAGCTTACCCGATACCGCCGACCAGGTGATCGATGCCACCGGCCTGGTCATTCTTCCCGGTCTGGTCAACACCCACCACCATTTCTACCAGACCCTTACCCGCGCCATGCCCCAGGCCCAGAACGCCGATCTCTTCCACTGGCTTACCGCGCTGTACCCCGTCTGGTCTTGCCTTACCCCCGAGGCGATCCGGGTTAGCACGGCGGTGGCGATCGCCGAATTGATGCTATCCGGCTGCACCACGGCCAGCGATCACACCTACATCTGGCCACGAGGCGCGCGCCTGGACGACCAGATCGAGGTGGCGGAGGAGATGGGCTTCCGCTTCCATGCCACCCGCGGCTCGATGTCGGTCGGCCAGTCCAAGCAAGGTCTCCCACCCGATGAGGTCGTGGAGGACGAAGACGAGATCCTGCGGGATTCGCGGCGCTTGATCGAGACCTACCATGACGCGCAGCCCTATGCGATGACCCGGATCGTGCTGGGTCCGTGTTCCCCCTTCTCGGTCTCGCTGGACCTGATGCGAGAGAGCATCGCCCTGGCCCGCGCCTACGGGGTCCACTCGCACACCCATACCGCCGAGACCCTGGACGAGGAGCGCTTTTCCCAAAAGACGTTCGGACGGCGCCCGATCGAACTGATGGAGGATCTGGGTTGGATGGGCGGCGACGTCTGGCACGCGCATGCGGTCCACGCCTCGCGTGATGAGTGCGCGCGCCTGGGAAACACGCGCACCGGGATCGCGCATTGTCCCACCTCCAACATGCGCCTGGGCTCCGGGATCATGCCGCTGGCGGCCATGCGGGCGGCGGGCGCGCGGGTGGGACTGGGGGTGGATGGCTCGGCCTCCAACGACGGATCGCACTTGCTGGCCGAGGCGCGGCAGGCCCTGCTGCTCCAGCGAGTAGGGGGCGATCCAGCGGCGCTCACCGCTCACGACGCGCTCTATCTGGCGACCAGGGGCGGGGCCGAGGTTTTAGGACGAGACGACATTGGCATGCTGGCGCCAGGGATGGCGGCCGACATCATTGGATTCCGAACCGATACCCTGGGGATGGCCGGAGGCGCGATCCACGATCCATTAGCGGCGCTGGTGTTCTGCCAACCGCCATCGGTGGACCTCAGCGTTATCCATGGGAGAGTACGGGTGCGCGATGGACAGTTACTGGATCTTGACTTGCCGGCCTTGATTGGCCACCACAACCAGATCGCCCGCGCCATGGCGCGGGGAGAAATACTGTAGGCATCCGAAGTGAAAGAACGACCACGGTCGATCTTTCACTTCGGATGACGAAAAGGGATTAAAACCAATGCACGATCTGTTGCAGGAAACCGCTGAACGCGCCTCAGCCTATCTGAACAGTCTCCCCGACCGACCGGTGGCCCCGCGAGCGGAGGCGCTGGCGGGACTGGCCGCGCTCGATCAGGCACTCCCCCAGCAGCCCACGAACCCCGCCGAGGTGCTCGCGCTCCTGGACGACCTGGGGTCGCCCGCCACCGTCGCCTCCGCCGGCCCGCGCTATTTTGGTTTCGTTACCGGCGGTTCGCTCCCCGCCGCGCTGGCCGCCAACTGGCTGGCGGGCGCCTGGGATCAGAACGTCGCCTTCACCACCATGTCACCGACCGCGAGCCGCCTAGAGGCAACCGCCCTGCGTTGGCTCGTGGACCTCCTGGGACTGCCGGCCGCGACGGCTGGCGCCTTCGTTACGGGCGCCACGATGGCCAACTTCACCGCCCTGGCGGCTGCCCGCCACGCCCTTCTGGCACGCGAGGGCTGGGACGTCGAGGCGCGCGGTCTCTTCGGAGCGCCGGAGATCACAGTGATCGTCGGGGACGAAGTGCATATCAGCCTGCTCAAGGCGCTCAGCTTGGCCGGTTTTGGCCGCGAACGGATGATTCGCGTCCCCGTGGACGATCAGGGCCGGATGCGGGCCGATGTCCTGCCGCCGATCAGCGGACCCACGATCCTCTGCTTGCAAGCGGGGAACGTCAACACGGGCGCCTTCGATCCCGCCGCGCAGGTAATCCCGATCGCCCATCAAGCCGGCGCCTGGGTGCATGTCGATGGGGCATTCGGGATCTGGG
>JANWHO010000205.1 GCA_025450375.1 Chloroflexota bacterium | reverse complement strand
AGGCCGATCTGTTTATTGGCAACGCGGGGACGGCGGCGCGATTCCTCACCGCCTTTCTGCCTCTCGGTCAGGGTACCTACCTCCTGGATGGAACCCCGCGGATGCGCCAACGTCCAATTGGTGAATTGTTGGAGGCCCTGCGAGTCCTGGGCGCCGATGTGGAATCGGTGGATGGCGATGGCTGCCCTCCGGTGCGAGTGCGGGCGTCCGGCCTTCCTGGTGGAGAGGTAACTCTGGACGCCTCGCGGAGTGGGCAATTCTTGTCGGCCCTTCTGATGGTGGGCGCCTACGCCGCGCGGGGCCTGGTCGTGCGTCCGTCCGGCCCCGTCGCCTCGCCGCCCTATATCGACATGACCCTGACCATGATGGCCCAGTGGGGGGTGGCCGCGGACCGTTCCGAGGACGGCGCCTACACGGTCCGCGCCGGGCAGCGGTACCAGCCGCGCGTCTATGATGTGCCGCCCGATGCCTCGGGGGCGTCGTATTTCCTGGCCGCCGCCGCGATCACCGGTGGCACGGTGCGGGTGCGGAACCTTCACCTGGCGACCGATCAGGGCGATCTGGGATTTGTCGATGTGCTGGAGCGGATGGGCTGCCTCGTGACTCGTGCCGGCGCCGATATCGAAGTGACCGGGCCGGAGCGGCTCCGCGGGATCGACATCGATCTGCATGGCATGTCCGATATGACCATGACCCTGGCCGCCATCGCCCCGTTCGCCGAGAGCCCGGTGACCATCCGTAACGTGGCCCACATTCGGGAGCAGGAATGCGACCGGCTGGCCGCCAGTGCCGCTGAGTTGCGTCGCCTGGGTGCCCAGGTGGAGGAGTGGCCTGACGGGCTGGCCATCCAGCCCTCGACCCTGCACGGGGCGTCCATCCACACCTACGGCGATCACCGGATGGCCATGGCCTTCGCGCTGCCCGGCTTGGTGGTGCCAGGAGTAGTGATCGAAAACCCAGCCTGCGTGGCCAAGACCTTCCCGGACTACTTCGCCTGCCTGGAGGGCCTTCGGGGGGTGTGATACCCCTTTAGAACCCACATTCTTCTCTCCAGGGGCATGTGGGCGGTAGGCAGTCGGGTAGGGGTGCAGAGCGGTGCGCCCGGCTGGCCATCGCGAGGGCGCACCGCTGTGCACCCCCACCAAAACACGTCCCGATGCAGTGTGCGGGCGTGATGTGCGGGCAATGATTTGGCCTGGACACCCGCGATCCTGTCTCGTGACCGCCAAGCCGATCCGCCGCGTATCCACGGATGTGAGGCGCACCCACTGTTACCTCGGATATAGCGCGGCACGCTCCCGATCTGGCATCATTGAAGGCATGCCGTTGACCGCGATGGGGTGCGTCGCGCCCTGATCCGGCCTTAGGTTCGCCGAGGAGCAGCCACATTCGTATGTTTTCCGCACTCTTCCACGCGCTGGGCGGCCCCACCATGCGGCAGCGCGACCTGCGGATGCTTCTGCTGGCCATGTTCCTCACCGAGTTGGGGGTTTCGGCCGCCTTCCCTTTGCGCCTGCTCTACGCGCAGGCCCATCATGCCACTCCGGCGGAATTGGGCATGATGGCGGGCGCCTTCTTCCTGGCTCCCATGTTGTGCCAGATGCCGCTGGGCTGGTTGGTCGACCGCTGGGGCCGCGTGCCGGTCCTGCTGTTCGGGATGATTGGCCACGCGATCATCGGGGTGGCCTATATTCTCTTTAGCTCCCCGGTGGATTTAATCGGCTTGCGATTCCTGGAAGGAGTGGTAATCGCCGGCATACAACCAGCCACCGCCGCATACATCGCCGATGTGGTCCCCGAGGACCGCCGGGCCGAGGCATATGGTGTGCTCTCCGCCGCGAGCAGCGGCGGCCTGCTGATCGGGCCCCTGATCGGCGGTATCGAGGGCCAGCAGTTCGGTTTCGCCCGCGCCTATATTCTCAGCGTGGTCTTTGAATCGATTTCGGTAATCCTGGTGCTGGCTGAGGTCCGAGAGCCCGCGCGCCACCGCGACAGCCAGGCACATGAGCGGCCCGTACCCTGGCGGCGATTCCTTACTCCACCATTGCTGGGCGCCTACGCTACCACCTTCGCCTTCTCGAGCGTAATGGGTGTGTTCTCGGCTCTCTGGACGATCTGGATCAAGGATTTGGGCGGCTCGTATACCTACATCGGCTTCACGTTCACCGCCTTCGCGATCCCCGGTATCCTGCTCGGAGCGATCGGTGGGAGAATGACCGACCGCTGGGGTATTGCCCCCACGGTCCTCCGGTTCGGGCTGCTGATCAGCGTGATCTACATGTCCTACGGTTTTGTCGGCAACCTGGCGGCGATCCTGGTGCTGGGAATCATCGAGGGGGTCTTCCTGGCCTTCCAGCAGCCCGCGGTGCAGGCGCTCCTGGCCGCCGCCTCGCCCCCGGAGGCTCGAGGGCGGGCCCAGGGAGTGGCCGGCCTGGCGGGCTCGATTGGCGGGGCGGGCTCCGCCTTCTTATCCCTGACTCTCTACCATCAGAGTCACCCGGCCCCCTTCGTGATCGCCGGCGTGGTGATGGTAGCCGGCACGCTCGCCGCCGCGCTCAGCGCGGTCTGGCTAAAGCGTCATGGGCCGGAAACCGCGGCATTCATGGCCCTCCAGGCTCAAGCCTCCTGAGACCGGCGGTTGTCGCGCGGCGCGTTCTGCCCTCTTGACACAGCTTTCGCCCTGCTATACGATGCCGAACAATCGTACGGATAGGAACGATTGTGCATTGACCAGGGAGCACCGGCGCTGGTTTCTCCATGCGCGATTGGCTCTTCCCAGGAGGGATGTACGTGCCGATTGTCGTGCGTTTGCGCGCATACATTTTCCCTATCGGCGCGAATCCAGGTCGGCATATACCTGGTGGTGGGTGTGTAGCCAGGAACGGGAGGTGGATGGAGCCGCCATAGTGAGTTCACCCCGGTTGGGACGCGGACCCTTTCCCGTTGGATGTAGATACCGGAGGAGTTCATGTTTATCCGTATGCGCCACGCCGCCATTGCGTTGCTTGCCATTATCGGGCTGCTTTTGCCGGCCCATGCCGCCGCGATAGGGGCCGCGTCCGCGGCTGGGAAGCCGCTCAAGTTCGTCTATGTCACCCCTAATCCCCTGGGGGTTGACGACTTTCTGATCCTCATCAAGGCGGGTGTAGCCCAGGCGGCCGCCAAGTACCACGCGAGCATGCAGGTTCTGGAGAGCACGGATCCGGCGACCCGCCAACAGAACGTGCGTGCCGCGATCAATGAAGGCGCCGCTATCGTGGTCGTGGCCGGGTTTGAGTTCAACGACATCATCGCCAAAGTCGCGCCCCAGGCGCCTCACACCCAGTTCCTGTTCATAGACCAGTGCATCACCAAGCCGCCGGCGAACGTCCATTGCGCGGTGTTCCGCGAGTATGAGGCGGCCTATCTGATCGGTGTTGAGGCGGGACTACTGACCAAAACCAACAAGGTGGGGGCGATCGGCGCCCTTGATATTCCGTTCCTGCACCGCTACACCGTCGGTTTCGCTCTCGGCGCCAGGGCGGCCAATCCCAAGGTCAAAGTCTCCACACTCTGGATCGGCAGCGACCCATCGGCGTTCTCGGATCCAGTACGCGCCAAGGAAGTGGCGCTGGCGATGGCGGCGACCGGCGCGGACCAGATCTTCGCCGTCGGCTCCGCTAGCAACCGGGGAATCTTCGATGCCGCCCAGCAGAAGAAGTTCTTCAGCTATGGCGTCGATGTGAACCAGTGTCCCCTGGCGCCCGGGCTGATTGTTGACAACCTGCTTAAGCGCACGGACATAGCCGCGTTGCAAACCATAAATGCCATCATGAGTGGCAAGGCGCGGTCGCTCTCCGTGTACGGTCTGAAGGAGGGCGGCGTCGGCGTGGTGCCATTCGCCCTGGCCAAACCGCAAAGCAGCCAGTGCCAGATCATGAAGCATGCCGACGTGATCGCGAAGGTCAAAGCGTATCAGGACAAGATCATAAGCGGCGCGCTCAAACTCAAGGATCCGGCGCTTTCAAGCTGACGGGACCACTGATTCTTTAAGGATTGGTTTGTGATCAGACCGGGGTCGTTGGCCAGGGCCGCTAGTCGGATGCCGACGACCCCACCCCGCCAGATGGAGGAGCCCGTGCCTCCCGAATTGGAGTTGCGGCGGATCGTCAAGCGCTTCCCGGGGGTTCTTGCGAACGATCACGTCGATCTCGCCATCGAGAAGGGCGAAATCCGCGCGCTTGTTGGTGAGAATGGCGCCGGCAAGTCGACGCTGATGCGCATCTTGTATGGCCTCTATCAGCCCGATTCCGGCGATATTCTGCTGCGCGGCCGGAAGGTGATCTTCCACTCGCCGCAAGAGGCAATCCGAGCCGGGCTTGGAATGGTCCATCAGCACTTCATGCTCTTTCCCTCGCTCACCGTTCTGGAAAATATCATCTATGGGGCCGAGCCGAGCCGGTTCGGTTTTATAAACCGCGCGACCGCCCGACAGCAGGTGGCCGAATTAATGGAGCACTATGGCCTGGCGGTACACCCAGACGCAACCATCGGCCAACTCTCGGTCGGGATGCGCCAACGGGTCGAAATCATCAAGACCCTGTATCGTCAGGCCGACATTCTGATCCTCGACGAGCCAACCTCTGTTCTGACCCCGCGGGAGGAAGAAGAGTTTTTCCACGTATTGCGCCGCCTGGCCGACAATGGGAAAACGATTATCTTCATCACCCATAAGCTGGATGAAGTGATGCGTATCACCGATCAGGCGACGGTGCTGCGGGACGGTGCCGTGATCACGACCGTGCGCACGGCGGAAAGCTCGCCGGCCGAACTCTCACATGCCATGGTGGGCCGCGATGTGTTGTTGCGCCCCGGAAAGCCGCTCTCCACTACCGGCAACGTGGTGCTCGACCTGGAGGATGTGAGCGTACGCGACAATCGCGGCCAGCTGGCCGCGGACCACATCTCCCTGTCGGTCCGTGAAGGCGAGATCGTGGGGATTGCCGGGGTGGCCGGCAACGGACAGGCGGAGTTGGTCGAGGCGCTGGTGGGCCTGCGTCCGGTCGCGAGCGGCCGGATGACCCTGCGCGGGCGCGAAGCTACTCACGCCACGGTCGCCGAGCGCCGGCAGGCCGGTCTGGCCTACATCCCGGAAGATCGCGGGCACGTCGGTCTGGCGCTGGACGCGCCGCTAGGCGACAACCTGCTGATGGGCTATCAACGCCGGCCGGGCTATGGGCGCCGTGGCCTGCTGAACTTCGGGGCCACCCGACGACACGCCCAGCAGCTCATCAGGCAGTACGGCATCAAGACCGCCGGCTACCGCGAGACCACCGCGAATCTCTCCGGTGGCAACCGGCAGAAAGGTGTGATCGCGCGGGAGGTCGCCCATCGCGCTCCCATACTGATCGCGGAGCAGCCCACCTGGGGTGTGGATGTCGGCTCGATCGAGTTTATCCATCGGCAACTCCTTGAGTATCGACAACAGGGCAACGCGATCCTGCTCATCTCGGCGGATCTCAATGAAGTGATGTCGCTCTCGGATCGCATTCTGGTGATGTATGAAGGGCGCATCGCCGGCGAGGTGCCTGGCGCCGAGGCGACCGAGTACGGGCTGGGATTGCTGATGACCGGCGCGACAAGCGCGGTGCGGCATGGCTGATCATCTCATCCGTAACAGCACGGTCATCCCGAACAGCACGGTCATCCCGGTGAATGGCGCCATTGTCGTGCCTGGGCGGAGAAGGTCATAGGCTATGGATGTTAGTGAGCCGCCCCCTTTGTTGGCGCCCCCACGACGGACCGCGGCCCGGCTGATTAAGCATGCCGGCGCGGCATGGCGCGCGATTTCGGGACCGCTCCTCGCTATCCTGGGCGGGGTCGTTATCGGCAGTCTTCTGATGCTGTTCACCGGCCACAACCCGCTCGAAGCCTACGCCGCCATGGTGAGCGGCGCGCTCGCCGGCCCCAACCTGACCAACCTCGCGTCGACCTTGACCGGCGCCGCGCCGATCGTGGGCATGGGGCTGGCGGCGGCGGTGGCCTTTCGCGCCGGCTTCTTCAACCTTGGCGGCGAGGGACAACTGGTCCTGGGCGGGCTGGCCGCCGCGCTGGTGGCGATCTACCTGCCGTTGCCCGCGCTCCTGCTCTTCCCGGTCACCATAGCCGCGGCGATGCTGGTCGGTGGGCTGTGGGCCGTTCTACCGGCCTGGGCGGAGTTCCAGTTCCATGTGCCGTTGCTGATCAGCACTTTGTTGCTCAATTACCCGGCCCGGTTCTTCGCCTCGTACGTGGCGGTGAATCTGGTACGTGACGTGGCCTCGGGCATGCCGGAGACCCTGCAAGTTCCCAGCGCCGTGCAGTTCCCGCTCTTGATGACCAATACACAACTCCATGCGGGGGTCTTTATCACCCTGGCCGTCGTGCTTGTGGCCGCGTTCGTGATCGGACGCACCGTGGTGGGCTATGAACTGCGTATGGCCGGGAAAAACGCGACGTTTGCCCGCTACGGCGGGATTCGGCTGCGGAAGCTGGGCTACGGCGTGATGTTCTCCAGCGGCGCGATCGCCGGCCTGGTCGGCGCAATCCAGGTTCTTGGGGTGGACTATCGCTTTGTCGACGGTTCACTTACGTCGCCACAGTATGCGTGGGTTGGCGTGATGGCCGCGCTGCTCTCCGGTTCGTCGCCGCTTGGGGTGCTGCTTGCCGGCCTGTTCTTCTCGGCCATCCAAACTGGCGGCCTTGGCATGGAGCAAGCGACCCAGGTGCCCCACGAGCTCTCCCTGATCCTGCAAGCGGTGATTATCCTCCTTGTCGCCGCGCGCGGGAGCTTCCGCATCACAGGCAGCGAGAAAGGTCCGTAGGCGCCCGTATGGATCTATTTGACCCAACCCTGCTCAACTCGACCGTCGATTCCGTCACCCCGGTCTTGCTGGCCGCCCTGGGCGGACTGATTTGCGCGCGGGCCGGAGTGTTCAATATCGCGCTCGAAGGGCTGATGCTGACCGGGGCATTCTTCGCGGTGGTCGGCAGCTACTACTCCGGCAACGCATTCGTCGGCATCCTGGCCGCCATGGCGGCCGGAGCCGTCCTGGCGGCGATCTTTGCCCTCCTGGCGATCAGGCTGCGCGGCGATGTGATCGTGATCGGTATCGCTCTCAACCTGTTGGCGGCGGGTAGCACCGTCTTCTTGCTGCGCGCGCTCTTTGGCGTGCAAGGCGCGTTCCAAGATCCGCGCATCCAGGGGATCGGCACCATGACCCTGCCTGGCATCGACCAGGTATCCGTGATCGGCCCCATCCTATCAGGCCACACGTGGATTGTCTACTGCTCCTGGGCGCTTGTCGCGGTGACCTACGTCATGCTGTTCCGGCATCGGATCGGGTTGCGCCTGCGTGGGGTTGGCGAGCAGCCTGAAGCGGCCGCGACCCTTGGCATCCATGTCGAGCGAGTCCAATTCGCCGCCATCATTTGCTCCGGGCTCCTGTGCGGCCTGGCGGGCGCTCAGCTCTCCCTGGGAGAGGTGACGCTCTTCGTGGAGAACATGAGCGCCGGACGCGGGTGGATTGCGGTGGTCGCGGTGATGCTCGGACAGGCGCATCCGCTTGGCGTCTTCGCGGCGAGCATCCTCTTCGGCTTCGCGGACTCGATCGGCATCAGATTGCAAGGCGTCGGTGTGCCGTCGCAGTTCACCAGTATGCTCCCCTACGTGATCACGCTGGCGGCTCTCTTCATCGTTCAAGCGCGGCGGCGCGCCGCCCTGACCTGAGAAGGGACACCGATGCTTACTCCTGAACGCCTCATCGAGTTGCTCCAACTCGCCCCGCTGCCCATTGAAGGCGGCTATTTTCGCCGGACCTATGTGGCCGACCAACCCGTGAGCAGCGCGGCCCTGCCTGAGCGCTACAGGCACGCCAGGGCGTTGGGCTCGGCGATCTACTACCTCCTGCACGACGATCACTTCTCGGCCATGCATCGGTTACCGACGGACGAAATCTACCACTTTTATCTGGGTGATCCGGTTGAGATGCTGCTGCTCTATCCCGATGGGTCACAGGTGGTACATCTGCTCGGCCCGGACCTGGAAGACGGGCAGCATGTGCAACTCGTGGCGCCGGGCGGGGTGTGGCAAGGCTCACGTGTGCGGTCAGGCGGGCGCTATGCCCTCTTGGGTACAACCATGGCCCCGGCCTATGATCCATCGGACTTTGAACTGGGCGATGGCGCGGCCCTGGCGCGGCAGTACCCGGCGAGCGCCACGCTGATCGCCGCGCTGACTCACTGAACAGCGACCCGCGAGAAGGAGGAGTTATGGATATTCCAAGCGTCAACACTCTGTTGGATTTCACCGGCAAGGTGGCGCTGGTCACCGGCAGCGGCGGCGGCCTGGGGCAAACCATCGCCACCCGGTTCGCCGAGGCGGGAGCGAAGGTGGTGGTGCATTACCAGTCCAGTGAAGCGGGCGCGCGGGACGTGGTGCGCCGCGTCACCACGAATGGTGGGCAGGCTATCGCCCTGCAAGCCGATGTGACGAACGCGGATGATGTCGCGCGGTTGATCCGCCAGGCGGCCGACCAGTATGGCCGGCTGGACGTGCTGATCAACAACGCGGCCAAGCAACCGCTGGTCAGCCTGCTGGAGATGACTCCGGCTCAGTGGGACGAGACGGTCACCACGAACATGCGCGGCGTGTTCCTCTGCACGCAGTCCGCGGCGAAGCAGATGATCGCCCGGGGCACCGGCGGGGCCATCGTCAACATCACCTCGATCGAGGCGGAGAACCCGGCCCCGCTGCACAGCCACTACAACGCCTCCAAGGGGGGCGTGCTGATGTACACGCGCGCGGCGGCGAATGAACTGGGCGCGCACGGGATCCGCGTCAATGCCGTCGCCCCCGGCCTGATCTGGCGCGAGGGCATCGAGCAAGCCTGGCCGGAAGGGGTGGCCCGCTGGCGGCAAGCCGCCCCGTTACGCCGTCTAGGCTTGCCGGCGGATGTCGCCGATGCCTGCCTTTTCCTGGCCTCGCCCGCCGCGCGCTGGATCACGGGAGCAAGCCTGAGGGTTGATGGCGGGGTCATGACCCATCAGATCTTTTAGCGGCAAGGGATAAAAAGTGCTTACGGATAAGGTAATCTTCGTGACCGGGGCCGGACGCGGCATGGGACGCGGCATCGCCGAAGCCCTTGCCGATGCCGGGGCGGATGTCGTGGTTGGCGATCTCGCGCTGCCGCCGGTCGAGGAGACAGCGCGGCTGGTGGAGCAGCGGGGCCGGCGCGCGCTGGCTACGGTTCTCGACATCACTCGGCCGGATACCGTTGAGGCCGCTGTCGCGCGCGCGGTCGAGGTATTCGGACGCCTTGATGGCCTGGTCAACAATGCGGGCATCGTGCGCATGGATCCGGCGCTTGAGGCGCGCCAAGAGGACTGGGAGGCTCAGTTGCAAGTCAATGTGATCGGCCTGTTCACCTGCTGCCAGGTTGCTGCCCGGCAGATGATCCGGCAGGGCGGAGGAGCGATTGTCAACATCGCGTCAAACGCGGGTAAGGTGGGTTTCCCCAACATGGTTGGATACAACGCCGGCAAGGCCGCGGTGATCAACATCACCCGATCGCTCTCCACTGAGTGGGCCGCGTACACGATCAACGTCAACGCCGTCTGCCCCGGCGGGGTCGATACGGACATGCTGATGGATGTCGCACGGTGGGTTACGGCGCGCGTCGGAGGCGCCCCGGAAGAGCTCGTCAAGGCGATGAAGCCCAAGCAGATGCTCCGGCATGTTCAGCCGATCGAGGTAGGGCGCGTCGTCGCGTTTCTGCTCTCGGATCAGGCCACGATCATCCGCGGCCAGTCGATCAACGTGGATGGCGGCGATACACCTTACTAACGGCCGCTGTCGCGTTGCCGTGCTGTGTACGAGAGGAGCGGTGTGGATACCAACCGTCATGAAGAGGCGATGGTCGCGGTAGCCTGGATGTATTACGACGACGGGCTGACCCATGAAGCGATCGCGCGGAAGCTGCGCATGTCGCGCGTGGCCGTGACCCGGCTGTTGCAACAGGCGCGGCGCGAGGGCCTCGTACAGGTGAAGGTGACGAAACCACGGCCGGTGCAGTACGACCTGGCGCGCCGGTTGACGAACGCATTTGGGCTGAAGCACGCGCTGGTGGTCCGGACCCGCGGCACCCTTGACGAGACGCTGGACGACATCGGCGCGGCGGGAGCCGACCACGTCCTCGACATCATCTCTCCTGGCTGCCGTCTGGGGGTCGGCTGGAGCACCACCGTCAGCCGTGTAGGCCCAAGGCTGAGGGGACTTACGCAGCCTGTCGCCTGTGTGGTGAATGAACTGATCGGCAGTTGGGCCGGCCATAGCAATCCCTACAGCGTGAGTTGGCAAATTGCCCAGGTGCTGGGGGCGCCCGTCGAAACCCTGCCGGTGCCGGTGCTGGTGCATAGTGCCGAGACGCGCGAGGCGCTGCTGAAAGAACCGGCGGTACGCCGTTCATTCGCGCATGCCCGACAATGTGACCTGGCGCTGGTTGGGCTGGGCGATGTCGAGCCAGGATGCACCCTGGTGAAGACGGGCTATATGACGGCCGATCAGATTGTGGCGATCCGCGGCCAGGGAGCGGTTGGGGATGTCCTGTGCCGCTATTATGACATCGAGGGTCGTCATATCCCGGTGCCGCTGGAGAACTACTTTATCTCACTCACCTGGGACGATATTCTGCGTATCCCCCATACAGTGGCGCTGGCCGCCGGACCAACCAAGGCCACGGTCATTCTGGGCGCGCTGCGCGGCCGCGTATGCCATGATCTGATTACCGATACGGAAACCGCCCAGCGCGTACTCGAGCTGGCAGGAGAGGGATAATGCGAAGCCTTTGGGATGATCGGGACGCGGCGGCCGCCGGCGGTGATCTGGAGCAACGGATCTACACCTCGCGCCTCCTGGGCCGCGATCCGGCGCTGGTGCTCCATGGCGGCGGCAACACGTCGGTCAAACTCCGCGAGACCGATATTTTTGGTGAGGACGAGGAGATCCTCTATGTCAAGGGCAGCGGCTGGGATCTGGCGACGATCACGGCGGCCGGCTTCGCCCCGACGCGCTTGCGCCATCTGCTCCGTCTGGCCCAACTCGACGCGCTCTCTGACCTCCAGATGGCCACCGAGCTGCGTCTGGCAACCACCAATCCCGCCGCGCCCATGCCCTCGGTGGAGGCGATCCTACACGCGATTCTGCCGTTCAAATTTGTCGATCACACCCATGCCGACGCGCTGATCGCCGTGACCAATACGCCGAATGGGTTGGACCACGTCCACACGATCTATGGCGATCGGGTTGTCGTCATACCATATGTGATGCCGGGATTCGAGCTGGCGAAATGCTGCCAGAATCTCTTCTCGGCGCAGGCCGGCCCACGGACGATCGGCCTGGTGTTGATGAATCATGGCCTGTTCTCGTTTGGCGAGACGGCACGGATCGCCTACGAGCGGATGGTCGAGTTGGTCACGCTGGCCGAGGAGTATCTCGCCAATCGCGGAGCCTGGGAGATCACCACCCCGTCCGTCACGCCGCTTGATCGACCGCTACGCCACGAGCTTGCCGCGCTGCGCCACGAGGTCTCCACTGCCGCTCGCGTCCCCATGATCATGGCCACGCATGTTGATGCGCGGTGCCTCGGCTTCGCCCAACGCGCCGACCGCGCGACGATCTCCCAACAAGGTCCGGCAACGCCCGATCATGTGATCCGGACGAAGCGCCTGCCGCAGCTTGGGCGCGACGTGGCCGCGTACGCCAGAGCCTATGAGGAATATTTTGCCGCCCACGCCCAGGCGGCAGGCCGGCCGCTCACCATGCTCGATCCAGCGCCCCGTATCATCCTCGACCCCGCGCTTGGCATGTGCGCCATCGGACGCACCGTGCGAGACGCCGCGATCGCCGAGGACATCTACCGCCATACCATCGCTATTGTGCTGCGTGCCACCGTCCTCGGTGGGTACCAGGCGCTCCCGGCGCGGGATCTGTTCAACGCCGAGTACTGGGATCTGGAACAGGCCAAGCTCCTTACGGGCGGGGCGGCGCCGATCTTCAGCGGCGAAGTAGCGCTGGTCACCGGAGCGGCATCAGGGATAGGGAAGGCATGCGTCGAATCGCTGCTGGCCCGCGGGGCGGCGGTGGCGGCCCTGGATCTCAATCCGGCCGTGAGCACGATCTTCGGTCGGCCCGATGTGCTGGGGCTGTGCTGCGACGTGACCGACGCGGAGGCGCTGGATGGGGCGCTGGAGGCAACGGCCCGGACGTTTGGCGGCCTGGATATACTGATTCTGAACGCCGGTATCTTCCCGTCCAGCCGCCCAATCGCGGCCTTGCCGATGGCGGAGTGGCGCCGGTCGATGTCGGTCAACCTGGATGCCAACCTGGCCCTGATGCGCGAAGCCCATCCGCTGCTCATCCATGCGCCGCGCGGTGGGCGGGTCGCTCTTATCGGCTCGAAGAACGTGGCGGCTCCGGGACCGGGCGCCGCCGCCTACTCGGCCGCCAAGGCCGCCCTCACCCAACTTGCCCGGGTCGCGGCGCTGGAGTGGGGAAGCGACGGTATCCGAGTCAATGTCTTACACCCCGATGCCGTCTTCGACACGGGACTGTGGACCGACGATGTGGTGCGCGCCCGCGCGGCAAGCTACGGGATGACCGTCGAGCAATACAAGACCAAGAACGTGCTGCGGGTCGAGATCACCAGTCATGACGTCGCGGAGTTGGCCGCCGAACTCTGCGGCCCGCTCTTCGCGAAGACCACCGGCGCGCAGATTCCCGTGGACGGCGGCAATGATCGGGTCATTTAACGCATTCTCCTTTATCCCCGAGCGGAGCCTTATCTACCTCCATATGACGAGAACCTGTGCCGTGTGTTACGAGAATGGGCCAGAATCAGCCAACAGGACAGGAGTGGAGTATCCATGGACGATTTGTACACGCGGATCGAGGAAGCACGTGACGTGATCGCCGCGCGCGCCCGGTTAGCCCCACGGGTCGGGATGATTCTCGGTTCGGGCTTGAGCGGGCTGGCGGATGAACTGGAAGAAGCGACAGAGATCCCCTACCATGAGATTCCGGGCATTCCCGCCTCGACCGCTCCGGGCCACCGCGGTGAACTGGCCCTGGGCCGGCTCGCCGGTCAGCCGATCGTGGCGATGCGTGGGCGCCTCCATTTTTATGAGGGCTACTCGATGCAAGAGGTCACCTTCCCGGTGCGGGTCATGCGCGCCCTCGGCTGCGAGGTGTTGCTTGTGACCAACGCGGCCGGCGGGCTCCGGGCCGACTGGTCAGTCGGCGACCTGATGCGGATCACGGATCAGATCTTTCTGCCCGGTCTGGCCGGCTTCCATCCATTGCGCGGCGAGAATGACGACCGACTCGGCCCACGCTTCCCAGCGATGGTCGGCGCGTTCGATGCCGAGCTGGGGCGGATTGCTCGCGCGGTTGCCGCGGAGCAGGGGACGACGCTGCGCGAGGGTGTGTACACGATGGTATCAGGGTCGGCATTCGAGAGCGGCGCGGAATTGAGGATGTGCCAGGTGCTGGGCGGCGATGCCGTCGGTATGTCCACCGCGCCGGAGGTGATCGTCGCGCGCCATGCGGGGATGCGCGTGCTGGGCATCTCGTTGATTACCAACCTGGCGCTGCCGGATGGCGCGCCCGCCAACGCGGAAGAGGTGCTGGTGGAGGCTGAGGCGGCCAAGCCGAAGTTCTCCGCGCTGCTCAAGGGGATTCTCGCGCGATTGCCGTAGGAGGGCGCTGATGGAACCAGGGCAAGCAGTGACAACATCCCGCGTCGCCATCGTGACTGGGGCCAGCCGGACACGCGGAATCGGCGCCGCCATATGCCGGGCCCTGGCCGCTGCTGGGAACGACATTCTCTTCACCCACTGGCGCCCTTTCGACCATATCCAGCAGCTTGCCGAGGAGGATGGACCGGCGCGCCTGCTGGCCGAATTGCGGGCCACGGGCGTGGAAGTTCGCGACCTGGAGGTGGACCTGGCCATACCAGGCTCCTGGGATACGGTGCTGGATGCCGGGGAGGCGCTGGGAACGCCGGCCATTCTGGTGAATAACGCCGCGTACGACACCCGCGCCGGGTACGAGCACCTGACCGCCGACATGCTCGACGCGCATTACGCGGTCAACCTGCGCGCCACGGCCCTGCTCTGCACCGGCTTTGCCCGGCGCTACCGGGGCGGATCGGGTGGAAGGATCATCAATCTGACCTCCGGGCAATCCCGCGGACCCATGCCCGGCGAATTGGCATACATCGCCACCAAGGGGGCGATCGAGGCGTTCACCGTGACCCTGGCGGCTGAGGTCGCGCCGTTGGGGATCACGGTCAACGCGGTCAATCCCGGCCCTACCGACAGCGGTTGGATGAGTGAGGAGGTGAAGGCGGCCGTCCTGGCCCGCATGGGGATGGGCCGGCTGGGGATGCCGGCGGACGCGGCGCGGCTGGTTGCCTTCCTCGCCAGCGAGGACGGCGGCTGGATTACCGGCCAGATTCTGCACAGTGAGGGAGGCTTTTACCGCTAGGATATTCCCTCCACTACAATGAGTGACAGGATCGGCGAAGGGGAAAGGGTACTCCATGCGGGTCGCGATAACTGGTGCGAGCGGACGGCTTGGGCGGGCGGCGGTCGCTGCCGCGGTGGACGCGGGGATGGACGTGGTGCGCCTGGATCGGATGCCGCCGCGCGAGCCGATCGCCCGTTCGCTGATCGTGGATCTTGCCGACCAGGGCCAGGTGTATCACGGAGTAGCAGGCTGCGAGGCGATCCTGCACCTTGGCGCCATCCCCTCGCCTATCGAGCATCCGCCGGAGGTCGTTTATCGCAACAATGTCATGGCGGACTTCCATGTCTTCCAGGCGGCGGCCGCACTGGGCATTGGGAGGGTGGTACATGCCTCAAGCGTGTCGGCCCTGGGATTCCCCTTTCAGCATCTATGGTCCGAGCCCTTGTACTTCCCTGTCGACGAGGAGCACCCGCTCGTGCCCCAGGATGCCTATGGCCTCTCCAAGGCCGCCGGGGAGGACATCGCGGCAGCCTACTGCCGCCGCGGAGCGGGCAGCGCGGCGAGTCTCCGCTTCTCGACTATTTTGTGCGAGGACAGCTACGCGGAGTTTATCGGCGCTGTCCATCGCGATCCCAGCCGATCCGCCCGTTATCTCTGGAGCTACGTCGATCTGCGTGACGCCGCCCAGGCATGCATCCTTGCCCTTACCACCCCGTACAGCGGTCATCATCCGCTCTTCATCGTGGCCGGCGATACTACCGCCAATCTTCCCAGCGATACCCTGCTGGATCGCTATTTTTCCGCCGTTCCCAGGCGGACTCGGCCTCGCGGTAGGGAGTCCCTGATCGACGCGACTCGGGCCTATGACGTGCTCGGCTACCGGCCCCAGTACCGCTGGCCGAGCGTACTGGGATGGGAAGAGCGCGAGTAAGTATGTGAAAGGAAGCGCCATGGCTCCGTTGACTATTCGGTCTATCCGTACCATCTTGACCGCTCCGCGCGACGTGCGCCTCGTGGTGGTCAAGATTGAGACCTCGGAGCCCGGCCTCCATGGCCTGGGTTGCGCCACCTTCACCCAGCGCCACCTGGCGGTCCGCACCGCCATCGATGATTATCTAGTGCCGCTGCTGGTGGGCCGCGATGCCCACCGCATCGAGGATATCTGGCAAACCATGCACGTCAATTCGTATTGGCGCAATGGGCCGGTGCTGAACAACGCGATCTCCGGGGTGGATATGGCGCTCTGGGATCTCAAGGGCAAGATCGCGGGATTGCCGCTCTATCAATTGCTGGGCGGCAAGTGCCGGGAGGCGGCGGCGGTCTATCGGCACGCGGATGGGCGCGATCCCTCCGAGGTGGCGGAGCGCGTCCAGGCGTTCATGGAAGAAGGATACCAGTATATCCGCTGCCAGATGGGCGGCTATGGCGGTCTCAGCCCACTGCGTCTCTCCCCCGATGACACCCTGGCCGGGGCCTATTTCGACCCTGAGAGCTACGCGCGGAGCGTCCCCCGTCTCTTTGAGTATGTTCGGGCGCGGGCCGGGGAGGAGATCCAGTTACTGCATGATATTCACGAGCGCCTGGCGCCAATCGAAGCGGTGCGCCTGACCAAGGATCTGGAATCCTATCGCCTGTTCTTCCTTGAGGATCCGCTCCCGCCGGAGCAAATAGCCTGGTTCCATACCATCCGGCGGCAGTGCGCCGTGCCGCTGGCGATGGGCGAACTGTTCGTCAACCCAGTTGAGTGGCTGCCCCTGATCTCCGAGCGGCTGATCGACTTCATCCGGGTGCATATCAGTGCCATCGGCGGTATTACTCCGGCTCGGAAGCTGGCCGCTCTGTGCGAGGCGTTCGGAGTCCGCACGGCCTGGCATGGGCCGGCCGACGTGTCCCCGATCGGTCACGCGGCCAATCTCCATCTCGACCTAGCTTGCCCCAACTTCGGGATCCAGGAGTGGTCCCCGTTCACCGATCAGGAGCGGGCTATTTTCCCCGGCAGCCCGGAAGTGCGGGGCGGGTATATGTATCCGAACGATCGTCCCGGTTTAGGGGTGGAGTTGAACGAAAAGGAGGCCGCCCGCTACCCCTGCGCGAACGAGCCGATCGCCTGGACGCAAACACGGACGCCCGACGGAACAATAGTCACGCCGTAGGGGAATCTTCAGTCCTGGGAGTGATGCCGGCCTGGCGCGTCCGGTAGAAGGCCACGGCGTTATCCAGCAGCACCCGATTCCCTAGCTCTTGACCCAGTGTATCCAGGACCAGGGCGAGATCCGCGTCCTCGAATGGCCGTGGCGCGCGAGTAGAAGGGAGGTCGGTGCCGAACATCAGGGCGGCGGGGTTGGCGGCGCTGATCGCCCGCAGCGTTTCTCGTACATCCATATCCGTCCGCCCGAAGCCGGTCGCCTTGACCCGCGCTCCGCGCTCGACCAGGCGGAGCAGGGCCGCGAGGCCGGCTCCCGATAGGCCAAGGTGATCGATACTGAGCTTCGGCAGATTGAGCAGCCGTGGCTCCAGATCCGGAAGATCCTGGGAGTCGACGTAGAGTTCGACGTGCCAGCCTGCCAGGTCATACACGCGCCGGGACAGATCCTCCAGGCGATCCAGGCGCTCCGAACCGCCGCGACGCAGGTTGAAGCGCACGGCGCGAATCCCGGCCGCGTCCAGAGCCAGGACTTCCTGGTCGCTCACGGTGGCGGGCAATTGCGTGACTCCGACGAAGTCTGGTCCCAGCCGATCCAGCGCCTCCAGAAGGTAGGTCTGGTCGAAACCCTGAAAGGAACCTGAGACCACCGCCCCGCCTGCCAAGTCGAAGGCGGCGGTTCGGGCTCGGTATGCCTCCACCGTGAATGGAGCCGGCAGATACCCCTGGTTCGGGATAAGGGGGAAGCGCGGATCGATGATGTGGAGGTGGCTGTCGAACAGCGTGGGGCGGACGGCGCATGTCATGGGGTGGGGCTCAGTCGCTACGGCTTTTGGGTAACTGTACCGCGGATCGGACCGATGATTTCGGGCCCCGCGTGCCACCATCATACACATGGGGAGGGGTCGGGTGGTTACCTCCCGACCCCTCCCCTCAGGTACCAGGCTAGCCCAGCCCTTACGGCACGATGGAGATCACCGCCTGGAGCATGCTGTTGGTGGTGGTGACCACCTTGGTGTTGGCGTTAAAACCCTGCTGCGCCTGGATCATCTGGGCGAACTGCGCCGCGAGGTCCACGTTCGAGCCTTCGAGCTGGCCCGTACCGATGGTCCCCAGGGTGCCGACCCCTGGCTGGCCGATCTGGGGCTGGCCAGAGTTGATCCCGGCGGAGAAGAGGTTGCTTCCCTCGCGGATCAGCCCATCGGTATTGCGGAAGTCGGCCAGGGCCATCTTGCCGATCACTTTACTGTTCCCGTTTGAGTAGACGGCGGTGATCGTCCCGTCCTTGGCCACGCTGTAGGTGGCGAGAGTGCCGCCGGGGGTACCGTCCACGGTGGCCACGTTCACCTGGGAGGTTTCCGCCAACTGCGAGACCTTGGACATATCGACGGTCACGGCGCCCGCCGCCGTGCCGTTGGCGTAGGTGATCGCCAGGGTGGGCTGGGTGGTGGGGGTCTTCAAGGCCCCATTGGCATCGAAGGTTAGGGTGCCGGTGTTGCCGGTAATGGTAGTGATGTCGGTATTGCCGGCGGGCGAGACAATGCTGTACGACCAGGTGTTGGTGGCCGTTTTCTGGAAGGTGGCGGCGAGTTGGTGCGCCGTGCCTTGCGAGTCGTAGACGGTGATCGTGGTGGTGAACGCTCCCCCGGTGGGCGGCGGGCCGCCGGCGTAGATCGCCTGAGAGGCATCCAGGTTCCCGGCCATCCCCACGTTGGTACTGGCGGAGGCGTTCTGGCTGTTCAAGGGGATCTTCACCGCCGATAGGGGGCTGGTGGTGTTGACGGTCCCGTCGGCATTGAGCTGGGTCCAACCCTGGACCTTCATCCCAGTGGAACCGCTTTCCAGGGTGCCGTCCGGGGCTACGTTGAAGGAGCCGTCGCGGGTGTAGAAGTTCTGCTGGCCATTGTTGACCACGAAGTAGCCGCCGCCCTGGATCGCCATGTCGCTGATCCGCCCAGTGTCCTGCACCGAGCCCTGGGTATTCACCATCTCGGTGGCTCCCCTTCCCACCCCCAGGCCGATCTGGGTGGGGTTCGTGCCGTCCAGTCCGCCCGGGGTGGCCATCGATCCGT